>CAIYZX010000239.1 GCA_903930745.1 uncultured Chloroflexota bacterium
CCCCAGGGCGCCCTCGCCGCCGCGCAGTCCGTGGCGCCCGGCGTTGATGTCCGGCTCATCGCGGCACGCGAGGGAACCGGCGTGGAGGCCCTTGCCCGGGACCACCTGGGTGCCGGGACCACCGCCGTGGTGCTGGGATCCTCCGGAGCCGGCAAGTCCACCCTGCTCAACGCCCTCCTGGGCGAGGCGCGGGCCCGGACCGGCGCCGTCCGCTCGGACGACGCCAAGGGCCGGCACACCACCACCCACCGAGAACTCCACCGCCTCCCGGGCGGCGGACTGCTCATCGACACCCCGGGGATCCGGTCCCTGGGCGTCGCCGGTGCGGACGAGGGCCTTGGCACGGCCTTCGCCGACGTCATCGATCTCGCGTCCGGCTGCCGCTTCGCCGACTGCCGCCACGAGGGCGAGCCGGGCTGCGAGGTGCTGGCGGCCGTGGCGGACGGGCGCCTGGACGAGGACCGGCTGGCGTCCCACCGCAAGCTGGAGCGGGAGGCGGCCCACGTGGCACGCCAGTCGGACCGGCTGCTCCGGGAGGCGGAGGCCAAGCGCTGGAGGGCCATCCACAAGTCCGCGCAGGCGCACATGGCGCACAAGTACGGGAGCGGCCGATGACGCCCGCCGGCACCACGCCGCCCCCGGCGCCCTTCGGCGGGTTCACGTTCCGCCGCTGGGCCGGCTTCGAGGACATCGCCGGGATGGTGGCCGCCAACAACCGTCTCCGGCAACACGTTGGCGTCCTGGAGCCGGTTGACGAGGCCGGGATGGGACACCGGTACGCCACGCTCGTGAACTCCGAGCCCCGGGCGGACTGCCTGGTCGCCGAGCGCGAGGGGGAGATCGTGGGCTACGGGCGCATCGAGTGGCAGGACTGGCTCTCCGGGGAGCGGATCTGGGACCTCACGCTGGTCGCGGAGCCGTCCACCTGGGGGACCGGACTCGCGGAGGCGATCGTGGCCTGGTGCGAGCGCCGCTGCCTGGACGTCGCCGCGGCGCTGCCGCCCACGGAGCGCGAGGAGCGGCTGCTCGCCTTTGAGCTGGGCGGGAACGAGGAGCTGACCCGCGTGCTCCACGGGATGGGCTACCGCGAGGTGCGCCGCTTCGCGGAGATGCTCCGGGACAGCCTGGACGGCGTCGAGTCGCCGGCGGTCCCGTCGGACTACGAGCTGCGCTCCCCCGAGGAGCATGAGCTGCCGGCCGTCTGGACCTCCCTGATCGAAGCGTTCGCCGAGCACTGGGGCGAGCGCACGGCCGAGGAGCAGGATCCCGTCACCTGGTGGGGCGACCCGAGGTTCCGGCGTGATCTCGTCGTGGTGGCCTGGTGGCGCGATCCCGCCGATCCGGGCGCTCCGCCCATCCCCGCTGCCGCCGTCACCGGCTACCTGGACGCGGATCGGGGCCCGGAGCATCCGCCGCGCGGTCTCGTTGAGTCCGTGCTCACGCTGCCGGAGCATCGGCGGCAGGGGCTCGCCGAGGCCACGATCCTGGAGCTGTTGGGCCGCCTCCAGCGGGCGGGCGCCACCTCCGCCTACCTGGACGTGGACACGTCCAACGCCACCGGCGCCCTCCGCCTCTACGAGCGGTGCGGCTTCCGGACCACCACCGTGAGTCGCGCCTATGCCAGGCCGCTCGCCGCCGCCACGAGGACCCCATGAGCACCACCGCCCACGTCCCACCCGCCGGGCTCACGCTCCGTGTCGCCACGCCCGCGGACTGGGACACCATGGCCGCGCTGATGGACCGCTGCAGGGCGGCCGACGGCGTGGACGAGGTGCGCACCGGCGCCGCCCTGGCGGACGAGTTCCCGGAGAGCGACTTCTTCACCCTCGCCCGCGACAGCCTGGTCGCCGAGCTTGACGGCGTGCCCGTGGGCTGGGGCATGGCGTACCGCGTGGAGCGAGGAGACCTGCTCGTCGGCGAGATGATGGGCGTTGTGGAGCCCTCGCTCCGCGGACGTGGCATCGGCACTGCGATCTGGCGGGCGAACGCCGCGCGCCTGGCCCGGGAGATGGAGCAGGACCCGCGCGAGGGGAACCGCGAGCTCCGGTCCTACGCGCTCGAGGTGGAGACCCACGACATCCACCTGCTGCAGAGCCAGGGCTACACGCCCGTCCGCTACGGCTTCGAGATGCGGCGCACACTCGGCGGCCCGCTGCCGGAGCACCCGCTCCCGGACGGCCTCGTGATGCGCCAGGCGGTGGAGCCGGAGTACCGCGCCATCTTCGACGCGGACGCCGAGGCGTTCCAGGACCACTGGGGCCATCGCGCCAAGACGGAGGGCGACTACCAGTCGCGCTTCTACGGCGTGGAGGTGGACCCGGCGCTGTACGTGGTGGCATGGGACGGCGACCAGGTCGCAGGCAGCGTCATGAACTCCATCTTCGCCGACGAGAACGCGGCGCTGGGCATCCGCCGTGGCTGGCTGGAGCACGTGTCCGTCCGCCGGCCGTGGCGCGGCAGGGGCGTGGCGAAGGCGCTGTGCGCCGCCTCGTTCCGGCTTCTGCGTGACCAGGGGATGGACGAGGCGTGGCTGGGCGTGGACGGCGAGAACCCCACGGGCGCGCTCCAGCTGTACGAGGGCCTGGGCTTCTCGGTGGTCCGCCGCTGGGCGGCGTACGGACGGCCCGTGGATCGGCCCGCTCCCGACGGGTGGCGCAGCGGCGACGCGTAGGCCCGGGTCCGTTCCGGTGCGCGGTCCAGGACGGTTGCCTAGAAGGGCAGCCGCCCCTGCGCCTTGACCAGCTCCATCCACGGTCGCTCGCGGCCGATCGTGGTGGCGGCGCCGTGTCCCGGCAGGACCGCCAGCGCGTCGTCCATGCCGGCGAGGCGGCCGATGGACTCCACCATCAGCTCCGGTGACCCGCCCGGGAAGTCCACCCTCCCCCACCCGCCAGGGAACAGCGTGTCCCCCGAGTAGAGGCGGCCGGCATCCTCGTCCAGGAGGCAGACGGACCCCTCCGTGTGGCCCGGCGTGTGCAGCACGCGCAGGCGGATGGCGCCCACGCGCACCTCGCCGCCCTCGGCCAGCTCCACCGCGGGCACGCACGGCGTGATGGGGAACGGCGCGTAGAGCGGCTGCGGGTTGAGCAGGCGGTGGACGTCGTGGGCATGGACCGCGATGGGGGCGCCCGTATGCTCCGACAGGGCCGCGTTGTCGCCCATGTGGTCCCAGTGGCCGTGCGTGGTGACGATCATCTTGAGCGTCCAGCCACGGGCGGCCAGCAGGTCCGTGACGTAGCCCACGCACGGCGTGGCCGTGTCGATGGCGATCGCCTCGCGCGTTCGCACGTCCGCGAGGATGTGCAGGTTGGTCTTGAGGGGGCCGATGACGGCGGTGAGACGCTCCAACTCCATGCGCCGAGTGTCGCACGGGATGCGGGACCTGCGGCACTGGCCCTCACCGCTCGGGGCGCGCAGCATCCGGAGTGGAGGTGGTCGCCATGACAGCAGCGATCCACATCAAGGCCAAGATCACACCCTGGGACGACACCGAGTTCGTGAAGGCGTTCGAGCGTGCCCGGGATGATGTTCATGCGGCCGGCCTCCCGGACGGCGCCAAGGCGGGCTACCGGGTCCAGCACCTGCTCCGTGAGGCGGGCTACCCCAACGCAACGGTGGATGTGATCGCGACGGTCGCCGAGGCCCTGCAGCACGAATGGCACTGGATGGTGCGACGCGACGGCTGACAGGCAGCCGCGACGGGTCTCGGGACCCCCATGCGAAGAGGCCGGTCGTTCGGGAACGGCCGGCCTCGGTGGTTCGATGGAGGCCGCGGGGGGCCTTCGGCGGACATGACGCCCGCGGCGCTCAACCGGCCTCGAGCTTCGCCCGGATGCACTCGAAGGTCTGGCCGATCATCTTGTTGGCCGTGCCCTCGATCATCCGCGCGCCCACGGACGCCAGGGTGCCCGCGATGTGGACATCGGCCGCCCACTCCATGGTGGTGGGACCCTCGTCCGGCCCGGAGAGCGCCATCGACGCCGTGGCGTCAACCGCGGATCCCGGCGCCATTCCGTGGGCCTTGAGGATCGCGAGCTCCGGCTCCCTGCGCTCCGCCACCGTCATGTCCACGGCGAACCGCGCGCTGATGAAGCCCACGCCCACCTTCGCCTTCGCCTTGAAGTGGTCGGCGTCCACCACCTCGATGGACTCCACGCCCGGGCCACAGGAGCCCACCTGCTGCGGATCCATGAGGAAGGTCCACACGCGGGCGCGCGGGGCGGCGATGGCGACGGTGCCCTTGAACTGCATACGGCCTCCGTAGGGAGCACGGACCGGGGATCGACAGGATGTGAGGCGGAAGCCTACGCGATGGGCGGGGTCCCGTGCGCGGCTGTCACGGAGCGCCGAAGCCCGTCGATGCGGCGGCGATCTGCCGCAGGAGCCGCGAACCCCCACCGGCCGGCGCCAGCAGGTTGAGCTGCGAGCGGTCCACCACCACCGTGGGCACGAGGCTCACCTGGACAGCGCGCCGCCCGGCGAACGTGACCTCCACGAGCATCGCCTCCTGCGTGCGCTCGTCGTGATTGAGGTCGAACAGCAGGTCGCCCATGGACCACGCCACGAGGCGGCCGGACCGGAGCGCCACCGGTCCCGCCCAGTGCGAGTGGTTTCCCAGCACGAGGTCCGCACCCGCGTCGATCGCGGCCTGCGCCTGCGTCCTCTGCCGTGCGGTGGTCCCGTCCGTGTACTCCACGCCCCAGTGCGGCATGACCACCACCACGTCCGCGCCCGCGATCCGGGCGGCGCGGATGTCCGCGGTCATGATCCGCGTGTCCAGTGGGGCGGCGCCCGCGCGCGTGCCCTTGGCGTTCGCCGCCGTGCCCACGCCGTTGAAGCCCAGGATGGCGACCCTGACGCCGGCGATGGTCCGCCACGCCGGGCGCCGGGCCCGCGCCAGGTCCGCGCCGGCACCTGCATGGCCGATGCCAAGCTCGTCCAGGTGGCGGATCGTGTCCATGACGCCGGACCCGCCCGCGTTGCGGATGTGGTTGTTGGCCAGCGACACCACGTCGAACCCCGCCCGGTCCAGGCCCACGAGGAGCGACGGGTCCATGGAGAAGGTCAGGCCGTCCGGGTGCCAGGTGAAGTCGTCAGGGGCGGGACCCTCCAGGTTGGCGACGGCGAGGTCCGCGGCGACGAGCATGCGACGGGCGGCGGGGCGCGTGCCGTCGATGGTGGCCGCGCGCATGATCAGGAGACCGGGCCAGCCGCAGCAGTACCGCGAGGTGACGTGGGCGAGGCCGCCGTTCCACGGGTAGTCCGGTCCCTTGCCGTCCAGCACGGCGCGGCGGTAGACCGAGCGCTCCAGGTTGACATCGCCGCCGGCGACCAGCGTCCAGGTGCTGGCGGGATCGAAGGCGGACGGGCGAGTGCCGGCGGGCTCCGGGACCAGGAGGGGCCAGGCGCCCAGCGCGTGGATGCGGCTGGTCCCGAAGAGCTGCACGCCGTCCACGGCGAGCGCACGGACCCGGAGCGTGACCTCGTCCGGGCGCAGAAGGCCGATGGTGCCAGGGGTTGTGGCGACGCGCTCCCGGATCTGCGACGCCGTCAGGATCGCCACGTTTGCGCCCGGCGTCACGCCGAGGAAGGCGGAGAGCGAGGCGAGGTCCTCCGCGGTGACGTAGACGGGCCGGGGGGCGGGTCCGGTGCCGGCCAGGGCGGTCGCCAGCGTTGCCCTGGAGATGCTCCGTGCCGTAGACCAGAACCGGACGACGGGCACCAGTGGGACGAGGACGTCCCCGGCGGCGGCGATCGGGGTGGTGGGAACGCGTGCGAGGGCCACGGGCTGGGTGGGTGACGTGACGGCGACCGGTGAGACGGATGCCTGCGGGTTCGAGGGCGGCGGGGCCGCACAGCCTGTGGAGACCAGCGCGAACGCGAGTGCGGAGACCAGCGCGAGCGAGCGTGCACGCGGCCGGCGGTCCACGCCTAGGCGCCCGGGACGGTCCAGCTCACCACGCCGAGGGAGCCCGCGGGCGGCTCGGCGAGGGTCCACGCTCCATCACGCAGGGCGATGTGGTCCGGCAGGATCGCGCGGAAGTGGATCGCCTTCTCACCGCCCTCGGCGAGGAAGAGCTGGCGCTGGAGGAACGTGGTCAGGGCGTCCACGGATTCGAAGGTCCGCGGGGAGCGGTCCACGCGGAGGATCTCCGTCTGGCGGCCACGGGCACGCACGAGCTCCACCAGCTCCGGCAGGGCGGGGAGGGCGGCTCGCGGCTCCCCGTGCACAAGGGGCCAGAACGGGTCCGCGACGGACGCCGGGCTGCGGTCCGTGAGGATCGCCACGCACCGGTGGCGGGCCGCCCGCTCCATCGCGTCCAGGAAGGGGCCGATCTGCTCGATGTCGTAGCCAACGTGCGCGATCAGCGCGGTGTCCGCCACGGGCTCCTCGCCCAGCTCGCGGAGCGCCTCCGGCCACGTGGCGCCCACGAGGTAGACGTTGTCGATCCCGTGCTCGTGCATCCCGGTCCGCAGCGCGCGCCGCATCCCGGCGGACGGCTCAACGGCGATCACCCGCTTGACGCGGAGCGCCAGCGGCAGGGCGTAGCGGCCGGCACCGGCGCCGATGTCGATCCAGGTCTCGTCCTCGTGTGCGATGGCAAGCAGGACGTCCAGCGCGGGCTCGCCGGTCCGGCGCGGATCCGCCACGAAGACAGCGGAGACCGGCGCATAGAAGTCCGGGGCGCTGATCTCGCCCAGGCGTTCCGTCTGCTCGCGGTTGGCGCGAACACGCGCCGCCCACGCATCCTCCAGGCCGGGCACCAGGGCGGCGCTCACAGGCCCAGCTCCACGGCGACGGCGGCAAGATCTGCAGGCGTGTCCACGTCCGGATTGTGCCCCACCACGTCCACCGCCAGCACGAGGTCCGGCCGCTGTGCGAGGAGCGGCCCCAGGCCGCGGTCACCGGAGAGGCCCGCGACAAGCGCCCAGGCGCCGCGGCGGACCAGCACGGGGTTGGGCGCAGGGTCATCCGGATAGTGGGCGCGGACGATGGGCTGGGCGGAGTCACGACCGGCCGCGATCACAGCCCGGATCACCCCGGAGCTGACCGCCGGCTGATCACCCGGGAAGATCAGGACGGCATCCGCGGTGGGGTCAAGCGCCGCCTCGTCCAGGCCCACGCGGATGGAGGAGCTCAGTCCATCACCGGGCCGCGGGTTCACAACCCGGCGCTCGCCGTC
>CAIYZX010000240.1 GCA_903930745.1 uncultured Chloroflexota bacterium
GCGGACGGGCGCAAGTCCACCGTCTTCGCCATCGAGCTCACCATCGATCCCGCGGACGGCAAGCTCAAGCCGGGCATGCCCGCAGACGTGGTCTTCAACTGATGTCCATCGCCACCGCCGCGCCCCTCGTGGACGCGCGCGGGCTCCACCGCGCGTTCGGCGAGATCCGGGCCGTGGACGGCGTGGACCTGGTGGTCCGTCCAGGCGAGGCGTACGGCCTGGTTGGCCCGGACGGGGCCGGCAAGACCACCACGTTGCGCCTGGTCGTGGGCGCCCTGCGCCCGGACCGCGGCGAGGTCCACGTGGGCGGCTTCGACATGACGAAGCAGCCGGACGAGGCGCGCAGCGGCATCGGCTACCTCGCGCAGCGGTTCTCGCTTTACGGCGATCTCTCGGTCATGGAGAACCTGCGGTTCTTCGCGGAGGTGCGCGGCATCCGCGGCGCCGAGTTCGCGAAGCGCGCGGGCGACCTGCTGGGCTTCGTTGGCCTCGCGGGCTTCGAGGACCGGCGTGCCGAAGCCCTCTCGGGCGGCATGAAGCAGAAGCTGGGTCTCGCCTGCGCGCTGGTCCACGAGCCGCAGGTGCTGCTCCTGGACGAGCCCACGGGCGGCGTTGACCCGGTCACGCGCCAGGAGTTCTGGAAGCTCCTGATCCGGCTCCTCGCGGACGGGCGCAGCATCATCGTGAGCACGCCCTACATGGACGAGGCCGAGCGCTGCACGCGCGTGGGCTTCATGCACAGCGGCCGGATCCTCGTGGAGGGGACGCCCCGGCAGCTGACCGCGGGGTTCGCGGGGCACGTGCTGGAGCTGGACGCGCGGCCGCGGGCCGCGGCGAAGGTGGTGGCATCCCAGGACCCGGATGTCGAGGACGTGATGGCGTTCGGCGACCGGCTGCACCTGCGCGTGCGCGACGCGGCGGGACCCCTGGAGCGGCTGCCGAAGGCGCTGGGTGCCGAGGGGATCCACGTGGAGCGCCTGCGGGCGATCAGCCCCACGCTGGAAGACCTGTTCATCGGGCTGCTGGCGAAGGGCGAGGAGGCCTACCGTGGCTGAGGTCGCCCTCGAGGTCCGCAACCTCGTCAAGCGGTTCGGGTCCTTCACCGCCGTCAACGACGTCTCGTTCACCGTTGAGCGCGGCGAGGTCGTTGGCTACCTCGGGCCCAACGGGTCCGGCAAGACCACCACGATCCGGATGCTGCTGGGGCTGCTCCAGCCCACCTCGGGCTCCGCGGTGATCCTGGGCCACGACATCGGCAAGGACCCCGAGTGGGTCCGGCGCAACGCCGGCTACATGAGCCAGAAGTTCGCGCTGTACGAGGACCTCACGGTCGCGGAGAACCTGCGCTTCTACGGGGGCGTGTACGGGATCCCGCGCGGGCGCCTGGGCGTGCGCGTGGACGCGATGCTGGACCTCGTGGGGATCCGCGGCCACCGCGACGAGCGCGCCGGGAGCCTCGCGGGTGGCTGGCGGCAGCGCCTGGCGATGGCCATCGCGCTGGTCCACGAGCCGCCGCTGCTCTTCCTGGACGAGCCCACGTCCGGCGTTGACCCGGAGGCGCGCCGGGCGTTCTGGGACATCATCTACGCGCTGGCGGACGAGGGGACCACGGTCTTCGTCACCACCCACTACATGGACGAGGCGGAGCACTGCGGCCGTCTTGGCGTCATGAGCCGCGGCCGGCTCCTCGCCATGGACAGCCCAACGCGCCTCAAGGCGGCGGTGCCGGGCGATCCCTGGAACATCGAGGTGGGGGAGGGCGCCAGCCCCGTCGTGCTCATCGAGCGGCTGGAGGCCATCGAGGGCGTCACGCACGCGGGCCTGCTGGGCGACCGCGTCCACGTGATCACCGCATCGGGCGCGCACACGCCGGCCTCGCTCGCATCGGCGCTGGACGGGAGCGGCACCCGCGTCCCGTCATCCGCCATCGAGGCCGCCGAGGCAACGCTTGAAGACGTGTTCACGGTCCTGACCGGCGGCCAGCCCGCCACCACCAACGGGGAGGCGGCGGCATGACCGCGAGGCTGCTCTCGATCATCCGCAAGGA
>CAIYZX010000241.1 GCA_903930745.1 uncultured Chloroflexota bacterium
CACCAGCTCCGCGCTCCGGTGGCACGCGGCCAGGCGCCCGTCCGCGGTGGGGACGAGGGCCGGGACGTCCACCGAGCAGGCGGCGACGGCGCCAGGACAGCGGGGCGAGAAGGGGCAGCCGGGCGGGATGCTGGCCGGGTTGGGCGGCCCCCCGGGGATCTGCGGCAGGCGCGCGCGCCGCGAGGCGATCTGCGGGTTGGATGCCGCGAGGCCCGCGGTGTACGGGTGGTGCGGCGCCGCGAAGAGCTGCGCCACGGGCGCCTGCTCCGCGATCCGGCCCGCGTACAGGACGATGGCGCGCTCGCACAGCTCGCGGACCACGCCCAGGTCGTGGGTGATCAGCAGGAGCGCCATCCCGCGATCCCGCACGAGGTCCCGGAGCAGCTCCAGGATCTGGGCCTGGATGGTGACGTCCAGCGCCGTGGTGGGCTCGTCCGCGATCAGCAGCTCCGGCTCGCACGCGAGGGCCATCGCGATCATCACGCGCTGGCGCATGCCGCCGGAGAGCTCGTGCGGGTACTTCTGGACCACGCCGTCCGGGTCCGGGAGGCCCACGTCCGCGAAGAGGTCGCGCGCCCGCGCGGTGGCCTTGGAGCCGGAGAGCCCGAAGTGGAAGCGCAGCGCCTCCGCCACCTGCTCGCCCGCCGGATAGAGCGGGTTGAGCGCGGTGAGCGGGTCCTGGAAGACCATCGCCACGCGCTCGCCGCGGACCTTGCGGTACTTGCGCTCCGGCAGGCCCACCAGCTCGTCACCGGACAGGCGCACGGAGCCCGTGATGCGGGACGTCTTCGGCGGCAGGAGGCCCATGATGGCCCGGCTGGTCACGGACTTGCCGGAGCCGGACTCGCCCACGAGGCCCACGGTCTCGCCTGCGGCGATGTCGAAGCTCACGCCGTTGACCGCCTTCACCGGGCCCGCGGACGTGCGGAACTCCACGGAGAGGTCGTGGACGGACAGGAGGGCGTCGCCGGCGCCGCGGCGGGTCTCGCGCAGGGCGCTCATCGCTCACGCTCCCGGGGGTCAAGCTGGGCGCGGAGGCCGTCGCCCACGAGGTTCACGGAGATGACGCCCAGCATGATCGCCATGCCGGAGCTGACGGCCGGCCACGCGTCCTGCAGCAGGTAGCTGCGCGCGTCCGCCAGCATGGAGCCCCAGTCCGGGTCCGGCGGCTGCTGGCCCAGGCCAAGGAAGCTCAGGGCGGCGATGTCCAGGACCGCGTACGCGAGGTCGATGGTGGACTGGACCACCACCGCCGCCACGAGGTTCGGGAGGATGTGCCGGAGCATGATCCGGGTGTCCGAGTAGCCCAGCGCGCGGCAGGCGTCCACGTAGGCGAGGCGCGCGTGGACCAGCGTCACGGAGCGCACGAGGCGGGCCATCGCCGGGACGTAGATGATGCCCAGGGCGATGACCACGGTGGTGAGGCCGCGGCCGAAGGTGGCCACCACGAGGATGGCCAGGAGCAGGGCCGGGAACGCGAGGAGCGCGTCCAGGACCCGCATGATCAGCGCGTCCACCTTGCCGCCGTAGTAGCCGGCGACGAGGCCCAGCGGGATGCCGATGACGCCGCTGATGACCACCACCACGAACGCGCCCAGCATGGTGGGCGAGGCGCCGTAGACGATGCGCGCCCAGACGTCGCGGCCCAGCTTGTCCGTGCCCAGGAGGTGCGCCGGGCTGGGCGGCTTGAGGCTCTGCTTGAGGTCCTGTGCGATGGGGTCGCCGGCCAGCAGCCACGGGACCACGGTCATCAGGACGATGGGGACCAGGATGGCGAGGCCGATGATCGCCGCGCGGTTGCGCAGCAGCGGTGAGCGGAGGGCGCGGCGCAGCGCGTTGGGGCGTCGCACGGCGGGCTTGACGGGCTTGGCGGGGGCTGCGGTCGTCATGGCGCTAGTACCGGATCCGCGGGTCAACGACCGCGTAGAGGATGTCCGTGACCAGGTTGATCAGGGTGAACGCCACGGTGAGGAACAGGACCGCGGCCTGGATCACCGGGTAGTCGCGGTTCTGGATCGCGTCCGTGATCAGGGAGCCGAGGCCGCCCAGGCCCAGCGTGGTCTCAACGAGGACGGAGCCCACGAGCAGGAAGCCCACCTGGAGCGAGGTGACGGTGAGGACCGGGATCAGCGCGTTGCGGAACGCGTGCTTCACGAGGATCGTCCGCTCCGGGAGACCCTTGGCGCGCGCGGCCTCGATGTAGTCCGTGTTCAGCGCCTCCAGCATCGCGCTCCGGGTCATGCGCGAGGTGAGCGCGATGGTGCCGAGGGCGAGCGAGACGGCCGGCAGGACCAGGTGGCGGAGCCGGTCGAGGATCTCCTCCTCGCCGGAGCCGAAGGCCGGGAGCCAGCGCAGCCAGACGGCGAAGATCAGCACGCCCAGCATCGCGGCGAAGTAGACGGGGATGGACAGGCCCACGAGGGCGAACAGGCTGCCCGCATAGTCCGTGAGCGAGTCGCGGCGGCGGGCCTGCAGGATGCCCAGCGGGATGGCGATCACCACGGCGATGACCATGGAGAGGGCCACCAGCTGGATGGTGATGGGGAGACGCTCGGCCAGCAGGTCGCTGACGTCCTGGCGGAGCCGGAAGCTCTGCCCGAAGTCACCGGTGAGCGCGCGGCCCAGCCACGAGACGTACTGGCTCAGGGGGTCGCCCACGAGCCCGAACTGCCTGCGCAGGATCTCCAGGGTCTCGGGGTCCACCTTGTGGCCGCCAAGGACGATGAGGACGGGATCGCCGGGGGCGAGCCGCACCAGCCCGAACGTCACGAAGCTGACGAACAGGAGGACGGGGATCATCGCCAGGATTCGGCGGACGATGTAGCCGGCCACGGGGGTGGGAGTGTCCCTCCAGGGGGTGGGGAGGATGGACCGAGGGCCGGCGCGGGACCGGCCCTCGGTGGTCTGCGAGGGGGGTGACCCCCTCGCCGCTACTCGTTGATGTAGAGGTTCTTGAACAGGGACTGCCAGTACCAGAGGGAGTAGGCCTCCACGCCGCCCAGCTTCTTGCTGGTGGCCAGCGGCCAGCCCGGGTACGCCGTGACGATGACCGCGGAGTCCTCCGCGATCAGCGCCTGCGCCTGGATCAGGAGCTCGGCGCGCTTCGCCTTGTCGTTCGGGATGGTGTCCTGCTGGGCGAGGAGCTCGTCCACGGCCGGGTTCTTGTAGTTCGACGCGTTGGCACCGCCGGCCACGGTGTTCTCCGAGGCGAAGTTGGGGCGCAGGTTGCCGGACGGATCCGGGAAGTCGGAGCCCCAGGAGCCCAGGAAGATGTCGTAGTCGGTGTGCTCGCCGAACTGCATCGACACCGACTCCTGGTAGGTGATCTTCCTGGCCTCGATCGTGATGCCCACCTTGGCCATGTCGGCGATGAACGCCTCGGCCGCGCCCTTCACGGACGGCGTGGACTCGTAGTAGGCGATCGTCTTGCCGTTGAGCTGGTCCGCGACG
>CAIYZX010000242.1 GCA_903930745.1 uncultured Chloroflexota bacterium
ACCCATCCGGGTCCGTTGACACTCGCAACCCCCGATTGCTAGACTGCCCGCAACGCAGTTAGCACTCGCATAGTGAGAGTGCCAACGAACTCAGGAGAGGCTCCGTGGCGCGAGTCCGTCGCTCCAGCGGCCCCCTCGATCTCCGATCGCAGGCGATCCTTCGGGCCGTCATCGAGGAATACGTCACCACCGCGAACCCGGTGGCCAGCCAGGCGCTCGTCGAGCGCTATCGGCTTGGCGTGTCCAGCGCCACCGTGCGCGCGGTCCTCGCGGAGCTGGAGTCCGCCGGTCTCCTGACCCACCCGCACACCAGCGCCGGGCGCGTCCCCACGGAGGCGGGCTACCGCTTCTACGTTGAGGCCATCGTGGACAGCGTGCCGCTGCCGCCGGTGGAGCAGCTGATGATCCGCCACCAGTTCGGCCAGGTGGAGTACGCAAGCGAGCACTGGTTCCGCCTCGCCGCCACCACCCTCGCGTCCGTCACCCGGGCGGCGGGTCTCGCCACGCCGGCCAAGCCCGTCTCCGCGCACCTCCGCCGCCTTGACCTCGTGAGCATCAGCGACCGCCTCGCCAGCCTGATCCTCGTGCTGCGCGAGGGCGCGCTGCGGCAGGTCCTCGTCACGCTGGACCACCCGGCGGACCAGGACGAGCTGACCGCCGTGGCGAACCGTCTCAACGAGCTGCTGGTTGGCCGTACCGCGGAGCAGGGCGAGCGCGCCCTCGCGCTGCTGGACCCGGACGACGCCGCGAACGACCTGCCGATCCGCATTGGCGACCGCGTGGTCCGTGCCCTGCTCGAGTTCGACGGTGCCGCCATCGAGGAGCTCTTCAGCGACGGCCTGCTCAACGTCATGGCCGCCCCGGAGTTCGCGCAGAGCGAGAAGCTCCGGCGTGTCTTCGGTGCACTGGAGAACCGCGCGTACCTCGCCCAGCTGATCGGCGGGGTGGCGGGCTCCGGCCGTGTCTGCGTCTTCATCGGCTCGGAGAACCCGGCCGAGGAGATGTCTGACGTCTCCCTTGTCCTTGCTCCGTACGGCCATCCCGGCCGTGGCGTTGGCGTCGTGGGCGTGCTCGGCCCCACGCGCATGGCCTATCCGCAGACCATCGGCACCGTCCGCTTCGTGTCCGGGCTCATGAACGAGCTGGTTGACCACCTCTATGCCTGATCCCACGAACCCCGCCGCTCCGCAGGACCGCCCGCGCCGTCCATCCATTCCCCGTCTGCCGCGTCGCGAGGCGCCCGGCGAGCCGGTGGTGGTGGACTCCAGGAAGCTCAAGAAGCTCCAGGACGAGCACAAGGCCCTCGTGGCCCAGCTCAAGGAGACGATGGCGGAGCGCGACGACCTCAGGACGCGCTTCGACGACCTCGCGCCCCGCGCGGACGAGCTCCAGGCGAAGGTGGACGAGTACATCGGCGCCCTGCAGCGCGAGCGCGCGGAGTTCACGAACTACAAGCGGCGCGTCGCGGACGAGCGTGAGGCGGCCCGCGGCCTTGCCGCGGAGATCCTGGTGACCAAGATCCTGGGTCTCGCGGACGACTTCGACCGCGCCATCGAGAACCGCCCCGCGGCACTCGAGGGTGACGCGTGGGCTGACGGCATCGCCGCCATCGACCGGAAGCTCCGTGCGCTCATCGAGAGCGAGGGCGTGACGCCGATCGAAGCCGGCCCCGGCACCGCCTTCGACCCCCGCGAGCACGAGGCCGTCACCACGGTCCCGGGCACCGGGCGCCCCGAGAACGAGATCGTTGGCGAGATCCGCCGCGGGTACCGCCTGGGCAACCGGGTGATCCGCCCCTCGCTCGTCGCCGTGGCCGCTGCCCCGGACGACGCCCCGGCCGCACCGGCCAACTGACACCACCTCCCTTCGACCACCTCACCCCCGCACCCGACAACACCAGGAGTCACGAGACCCAATGGGCAAGATCATCGGCATCGACCTTGGCACGACGAACTCCGTCGTCGCCGTGATGGAGGGCGGCGAGCCCACCGTCATCCCGTCGTCCGAGGGCAACCGGACCGTCCCGTCCGTCGTCGGCTTCCCGAAGTCCGGCGAGCGCGTCGTGGGTCAGCTGGCCAAGCGCCAGGCGGTCACGAACCCGGCGGCCACGGTCTATTCCATCAAGCGGTTCATGGGCCGCCGCTGGGACGACGTCGAGGTCCAGCGCTCCCGCGGCCTCGTGCCGTACGTGGTGGAGAAGGACCAGAAGTCGGATGGCATCCGCGTGGTCATCGGCGAGCACCACTACACCCCGCCGGAGATCTCGGCGATGGTGCTCCAGAAGCTCAAGGCTGACGCCGAGGCGTATCTCGGCGAGAAGGTGACCGAGGCGGTCATCACCGTTCCCGCGTACTTCGACGACACGCAGCGCCAGGCGACCAAGGACGCCGGCCGCATCGCGGGCCTCGACGTCAAGCGGATCATCAACGAGCCCACGGCGTCCGCGCTCGCGTACGGCCTGGACAAGAAGCACGACGAGAAGATCGCCGTCTACGACCTGGGCGGCGGCACCTTCGACATCTCCATCCTGGAGCTGGGCGAGGGCGTCTTCGAGGTCAAGAGCACCAACGGCGACACGCACCTCGGCGGCGACGACTTCGACCAGCGGATCATCGAGTGGCTCCTCGGGGAGTTCAAGAAGCAGGAGGGCATCGACCTCCGGAGCGACCCGCAGGCCCTCCAGCGCCTCAAGGAGGCGGCGGAGAAGGCGAAGATCGAGCTCTCGACCGTCCAGCAGACCGAGATCAACCTCCCGTACGTCACCGCCGACCAGACCGGCCCCAAGCACCTGGTCGTCACCCTCTCGCGCGCGAAGCTCGAGGACCTCGTCGGAGACCTCATCGAGCAGACCCGCGGCCCGGTGGAGCAGGCGCTCAAGGACGCCGGCCTCAAGGCCTCCCAGATCGACGAGGTCGTCCTCGTCGGCGGGATGACCCGCATGCCGGCGGTCGTCGAGGCCGTCAAGAAGATGTTCGGCGGCAAGGAGCCGTCCAAGGGCGTGAACCCCGACGAGGTCGTGGCCGTCGGCGCCGCGATCCAGGCCGGCGTCCTCGCCGGCGACGTCAAGGACGTCCTGCTCCTCGACGTGACGCCCCTCTCGCTCGGCATCGAGACGCTGGGCGGGGTCTCGACGGT
>CAIYZX010000243.1 GCA_903930745.1 uncultured Chloroflexota bacterium
CCCGTCCGAGGCGGGGGCCGAGGGCTAGAATTCGGGCACAACCACCTCCCGTGGCGGCGCCCGTCCCGCGCCCCACCAACGGCACCCCGAGGAGCACGCACCGCATGGCTCGCAACAAGGTCACCGTCATTGGAGGCGGCAACGTTGGCGCCACCGCCGCCCAGCGCATCGCCGAGGCCGGTCTCGCAGACGTCGTCCTCGTGGACATCGTGGAGGGCATGCCCCAGGGCAAGGGCCTGGACCTCGCCGAGGCCGCGCCGGTCGTGGGCCACGACGCCTGCGTCATCGGCACCAACGACTACGCCGACACCGCGGGGTCGGACATCATCGTCGTGACCTCCGGCATCCCCCGCAAGCCCGGCATGAGCCGTGACGACCTCATCGCCACCAATGCCGGCATCGTGGGCGGCGTGGTGAAGGCCGCGGCGGCGGTCAGCCCGGACGCGATCATCATCGTGGTCACGAACCCGCTGGACGTGATGTGCCACGTCGCGATGGAGGCCAGTGGCTTCCCGCGCGAGCGCGTCATCGGCATGGCGGGCGTCCTGGACAGCGCGCGCTTCCGCACCTTCATCGCGATGGAGCTTGGCGTCAGCGTCAAGGACGTCCACGCGTTCGTCCTGGGCGGCCACGGCGACACGATGGTGCCGCTCAGCCGCTACAGCACCGTGGCGGGCGTGCCGATCACGGAGCTCCTCCCGGCCGAGCGCGTCAAGGCGCTCGAGGACCGGACCGCCAACGGCGGCGCGGAGATCGTTGCGCTCCTCAAGACGGGCTCCGCCTTCTACGCGCCCGCCGCCTCCACGTACGAGATGGTGGACGCCATCCTGCGCGACCGGAAGCGCGTCCTCCCCTGCGCCACCTACCTGCAGGGCGAGTTCGGCGTGGACGGCTACTTCGTGGGCGTGCCGGTGGTCCTCGGCCGGACGGGCATGGAGCGCGTCTTCGAGATCAAGCTCACCGACGACGAGCAGGTCGCCTTCACGAAGAGCGTGAACGCGGTCAAGGAGCTGGTCGCCGCCCTGCCGAAGTGACCCGCGCGGGCCCACGGCGCCCGCCCTCTGACGAACCTCGCATCGCCCGGCGCCGGCCTCCGGCCCGGGCGATCGCATGCATGTGCCCGTGACCCGGGTGTTCACTCCCCCCCGAATGGGGGAGTACTTCTGGTTACTGGACGCACCACCCCGTGATCTCACGGGTTCCCTATTCGCGGATGGCGGGATACGATCGCGCCAACGCCGGAGCAGTGGGCAACCTGTGCCCACGTCCATCTCCGGGTACCGGGAGGCAGCACATCGTGCGACACGGGAGACTCGCGATCGCCGTCGCGTTGAGCGCGGCGGTGGTTCTTGCAGCGCCCGCGGGCGCTGCCATCCGCAACGGCGCCCAGACGGACGCCACCGGCACCAGGGTCACCCAGGACAAGGCCTTCGCCCTCGTCCAGCTGAAGGGCGCCCCGCTCGCCACCTACATCAAGACCAAGCCCGCCCAGGGCAAGAAGATCGACTTCACCTCCACGACCGTGAAGTCGTACAAGGCGCTCCTCGCCGCCACCCGCAACGACTTCAAGGCGTGGCTCCAGGCGAACTACCCCAAGGCCCAGGTGGTCAAGGGCTACGACCTCTCGCTGAACGCGGTGGCCGTGAAGCTCAACGGCACCACGCTGGCCCAGCTGCGCACCTCGCCGCTCGTGACGCGCGCGGAGCTGGAGGGGATCTACTACCCCACCGGCGACCCGGACCTTGACCTGATCAGCGCCACGGAGGGCTGGTCCGCCATCGGCGCCACCTCCGCCACGGCCGGTGAGGGCATCAAGGTGGGCGTCATCGACACGGGCATCGACACCGCGCACCCCTGCTTCGCCGACGCGGGCTACCCGGCGCACCTGCAGCTGGGCGACAGGCGCTTCACCAACAACAAGGTGATCGTCGCCCGGGTCTTCAACAACAAGACACCCAGCCAGGGTTACACCGCCGAGGCCATCGGCGCCCACGGCACACACGTCGCCGGCACCATCGCCTGCAACTACGACACCGCGGCCACGGTTGATGGCGCCGCCGTCCCGCACGGCATCTCCGGCGTGGCGCCGCGCGCGCTGCTCGGCAACTACAACATCTTCCCGAAGGACATCGGGAACGCCCGCAGCGAGGACATCCTCAACGCGCTCGAGGCCGCCTACGTTGACGGCATGGACATCGTCAACATGAGCCTCGGTGGTGGCGCCAACGGCATCCAGGACCTGCTCACGGTCGCCGTGGACAACCTGGACCAGGCCAACATGATCTCCGCCGTGGCAGCGGGCAACAGCGGGCCCGGCCACTACACCGTCGAGTCTCCCGGCTCCGCATCCCGCGCTCTGACCGCGGGCGCGGCATCCGTGAACCACTCCATCGCCCTGCCGGTCAGCGCCGGTGCCGCAGCCACGTCCGGTGTCCTCGGAGACTTCGGCGTCCCCTCCTGGCCGCTCACCGGCACGCTCCGCGTGCTCTCCGGGACGGGCGTGTCCGGGCTCAATCTCGCCTGCTCCGCCCTCGCGCCCGCCGCGTCCGCCGACAGCATCGCGCTGATCCAGCGCGGCGTCTGCGACTTCTCGCTCAAGGCGTACAACGCCCAGCAGGCCGGCTACAAGGCCGCCATCGTGGTCAACCGCCTGCCCGGCGCCCCCATCTCCATGGGCAAGGGTGCCGCGCCCACGGATCCCACGATCCCGGCGCTGATGATCAGCATGGACGCCGCCGACGCCTTCAAGGCCGAGAACGGCAGTGCGGTCACCGTTGGCTCCCCCTCCTACACGTACCCTTACTTCACGGCCGACGTGATGGCCGACTTCAGCAGCCAGGGCCCCACGGACGTTGACTTCCGCGTGAAGCCGGACGTCGTCGCCCCCGGCGTGAACGTCCTCTCGTCCGTGCCGGTCGCCGAGTGCGACGGCGCCCCGTGCTTCGCGTTCTACCAGGGCACCTCGATGGCCACGCCGCACCTCGCGGGCGTCGCGGCGATCGTCAAGCAGGGCCACCCCGGCTGGTCCGCCTGGCAGATCCGCTCGGCCGTCGTGAACACGGCCGATTTGGGCACGCTCACCAAGTACACCCTTGACGGCTCCGCGACGGACGTGAACCTCACCGGCGCAGGCCGCGTGAACGTGGCGTCCGCGGTGGGTGCCACGGCCCTCCTTGACCCGGTCAGCGTCAGCTTCGGCGCCACGCCGTCCGGCTCCGGCGTCACCAAGGCCGTGACGGTTCGTGTCGTCAACGGCGGCAGCGCCGAGGCCACGTGGACCGTCGCCATCGCCGGCGCGTCCGGCAGCGGCGTCTCGTTCACCACCAGCGTGCACACGATCACCGTCGCCGCGGGCGCCAGCGCCTCCTTCGACGTGATCGCCACCTTCGGCAAGGCGGCCCCGGCCGGCGACAAGCAGGCCTGGCTCGTTGTCTCCGACGACGCGGGGGCCGTGGCACACGCCGCGGTCTACGCCTTCGTCAAGTAACCCTGCGCACCAAGCGGACGGTCCCGTGACACCACGGGGCCGCCCGCGGCGAACGGCGGGTCGTCACGCCCGCCGTGACAGAGGAGGAGGGGCCGGGCGCCGGGAGGCGCGCGACCCTGCATTGGGCACTGCCCTGGGAGGACCATGAACCGGAGGCTCCTGGCACTTGCCGGATCCGCATTGCTGCTCGCAGCGATGCTCCCGGCACCGGCCGTTGCGCAGCCGCGCGCCGGCCAGTTCACGAAGGCCGGCAACTACATCGTCGAGCTTTCGGACATGCCCGTGGTCGCCTATGCGGGCGGCATCAAGGGCCTCAAGGCGACGGCCCCCAAGGCGGGCCAGAAGATCGACCCGCTCGGCGCGGACGTGGTTGCCTACGCGGACTACCTCAAGGGCAAGCACAACGGCATCCTGAACGCCGCCGGCGGCAGGAAGACGTACGACTACATCTACACCTACAACGGCTTCGCGGCCCGTCTTACGGCGGAGCAGGCGAACCGCATCGCCCGGATGCCCGGCGTCAACGCCGTCGTCCCCGACGAGCTCCGCGAGGCGGACACCTCGTCGACCCCGTCGTTCCTTGGGCTCAACGCCCCCGGCGGCCTGTGGGAACAGCTCGGCGGCGTGGGCTCCGCGGGCGAGGGGATCATCATCGGCATCATCGACACCGGCATCTGGCCGGAGTCACTGAGCTTCTCGGACCGGACCGGCCTCAACGGCAACGCCTCCAAGGACGGCAAGCTCGCGTACCAGCAGATCCCGGGCTGGCACGGCAAGTGCACCCCGGGCGAGGCGTTCCCGGCCTCCTCCTGCAACCAGAAGCTGATCGGCGCCCAGTGGTTCAACGCCGCGTTCGGCGGTGACGCCGCCGCCAAGGAGGCGATGCCCTGGGAGTTCATGTCCGCTCGTGACTTCGGCGGCCATGGCACGCACACCGCGTCCACCTCGGGCGGCAACGCCAACACTCCCACCACCGGCGCCGCGTCGGCGTTCGGGGCCATCAGCGGCATCGCGCCGCGCGCCCGGATCGCCGCCTACAAGGCCCTCTGGGAGGTCGCGCCCGGCCAGGGCAGCGGCTACACCGAGGACCTCGTCGCGGCGATCGACCAAGCCGTCGCGGACGGCGTGGACGTCATCAACTACTCCATCAGCGGCACGAGCACGAACTTCCGTGACCCGGTGGAGATCTCGTTCCTGTTCGCGGCGGCCGCCAACATCTTCGTGGCCGAGTCCGCCGGCAACAGCGGCCCCACCACGTCCACCGTCGCCCACCCGGCGCCCTGGACCACCACGGTGGCCGCGGGCACGCACAACCGCAACGGCGTGGGCTTCGTGACCCTGGGCAACGGCGCAACCTACTGGGGCGCGTCCGTCTCCACCAAGGAGGTCACGGCCTCGTTCATCGACGCCGAGGCCGCTGCCCTCCCGGGCGCGGATCCCACGGCCGTGCGGCTCTGCTTCTCGGCCGAGTCTGCGGGTGCCCCGCAGCTTGACCCGGCGAAGGTTGCCGGCAAGATCGTCCTGTGCGATCGCGGCAGCAACGCCCGCGTGGACAAGTCCCTTGCCGTGGCCGAGGCCGGTGGCGTGGGCATGGTCCTCGTGAACACCAGCTCCAACTCGCTCAACGGCGACTTCCACTCCGTCCCCACCGTGCACCTGCAGAACACCGACCGCGCCGCCGTCAAGGCGTACGCGGCCGAGGCGGACGCCACGGCGACGATCAGCAAGTCCGTCATGGACTACAGCACCCCGGCGCCGTTCACGGCGACCTTCTCCTCCCGCGGCCCGCTCAACGCGTCCGCGGACCTGCTCAAGCCGGACATCATCGCCCCCGGCCAGGACATCCTCGCCGCGGTTGCGCCGCCAGGCAACGGCGGGCGTGACTTCGATCTCTACAGCGGCACCTCGATGTCCAGCCCGCACGTGGCCGGCCTCGCGGCGCTCCTCAAGGATCTCCATCCCACGTGGACCGTGGCGATGATCAAGTCCTCGCTGATGACCAGCGCGGGCGACGTCCTCGACGGGCCGAACACCAACCCGCTCGTCATCTTCCGCCAGGGCGCGGGCCACGTGGCCCCGAACCGGGCGGCTGACCCGGGCCTCGTGTTCAACAACGGCATGACGGACTGGCTGGGCTTCCTCTGCGGCACGCAGCTGGCGTCCTCCTACTGCACCAGCCGGGGCATCCCGGTGGTCAAGCCGTCCGACTTCAACGGCGCGTCCATCGCGATCGGCTCGCTGGCCGGCACCCGCACGGTCACCCGCACGGTCACGAACGTTGGAGCGGCGGCCACCTACACCGTCTCGACCGCCGGCTTCTCCGGCATCGACGTCTCCTTCTCCCCGTCCACCTTCACGCTGGCCCGGGGCGCGAAGAAGACCATCCAGATCACCTTCACCCGCACCTCCGCGGACCTGAACGCGTACACCGGCGGCCAGATCACCTGGTCCGACGGCAGCCACAACGTCCGCATCCCGGCCGTCGTCCGCCCGGTCGCCCTCGCGGCGCCCTCCCAGGCATCCGGCTCCTACAACGTGACCTTCGGCTACACCGGTGACTTCACCGCCACGGCCCGCGGTCTCGTCCCGGCCCAGACCTGGAACGACACCATCGCCACCGGCCAGCAGCACGAGTTCGAGGTGACGGTCCCGGCCGGATCCACGTACGCGCGCTTCTCGCTCTTCGACAGCACCACCACCCCCGGCACGGACCTGGACCTCTACGTGTTCAACGCGGGCGGCACCCAGGTTGGCTACAGCGCCGGTGGGACCTCCGCCGAGGAGGTCAACCTGCTCAACCCGGCCGCAGGAACCTACACCGTCGTCATTGACGGCTACGGCACGGCCAGCCCCACCTCTGCGTACACGCTCTTCGCGTGGGCGCTGGGAACGGCTGACGAGGGCAACATGGCGGTCACCGCTCCGGCGAGCGCCACGCTCGGCAGCACCGGCTCCGTCTCGCTCTCGTTCAGCGGTCTGACCGCGGGCGTCAAGTACCTCGGCTCCGTCGCCTACGGCGGCGCGGCCGGCATGCCCAACCCCACGATCATCCGCGTCGACCCGTAACCATCGCGGCCCGCGGCTCCGCCGCCGGCCCAACGCTGCACCTCCGAACGACCCCCGGCGCAGGCCGGGGGTCGTTCCACGTCCGGGGGAGGACGTCGTAGGGCCCCGGCGCGGTAGACTGCCGGAACCGTGCCCGTCCTGCTCCACGCCCACCCGGCCATCGGCTTCATCTACGACCCGGTCCTCCTGATCGGCGGTGTCGCCGTCCGCGCCGAGGTCGTGGGTGCGGTGCTGGCCATCGCCCTGGGCATCGTGGCGGCGGCGATCATGGCGGGCGGCACGCCCATCCGCCTCGAGCACCCTGCGCGCTGGTTTGACGAGGCGTCAGGCGAGCTGAACCACCTGCGCCGCGACGACCTGCTCTACATCACGGTCGCCGCCTTCCCGGGCGCGGTGGTGGGCGGGCGGCTGGGCTATGCGCTGATCCACCTGGACTACTTCACCGCCAACCCCGGGCTCCTCTGGGACATTGGCCATGGCGGATTCGAGCTGGCGCTTGGGGTGGTGGGCGGCGTCGTGACCGCCGCCATCGTAGCCGGGCTGCTGGGCGCTCCTCTTGGACGCTGGCTCCACGCGCTGATCCTGCCGCTGCTGCTCACGCTGGCCGTGGCGAAGCTGGCGATGGCGTCCGGTGGCGCCGGACAGGGCGTGCCGTTCGATGGCGACTGGGCCACCTCCTACCTGGGTGACGGTCCCTGGGACTCGCTCGCCCCGGCCATCCCGTCACACCCCGCGCAGCTCTACGAGGCCGCCGCCACAGGGCTTGTCGCGCTGGTGCTGCTCGTGCTGATGGCGGCGCGTCGCTTCAACCGCCGGAACGGCGCGGCGTTCCTCCTCGGGATCACGCTCTGGGCCATCGCGCGTGCGGCCGTCGCGAGCCTCTGGCGGGACCCCGTTGTGGCCGCCGGCCTGCGGATGGAGCAGCTGGTCTGCATCGCCATCGCGTTCCTGGCAGGCCTTGCGCTCGTGATCGTGGTGGGCCTGGGCATCGCTCGCCGCATGGACGGCGCGGAGACGTCCGCCTAGAGCGCAGACCGCAGGACCGCGGCCAGCTCCTCGTCCGTCAGCACCACAGGGTTCGTCTTCATCGAGCTCCCGCGCGCATCCGCCACGATCGCGCCGATGCCGTCCTCGCCCAGCCCGTAGTGGCCGAGACCCGGGATCGCGAGCGTCGCGGTCCAGCGGTCCAGCTCCGCCACGAGGGCCTCGCGTGCCTCCGCGTCCGGCACCTCGTCCGCCAGGCCCGCGAGGAGTCGGCCCAGGATGGCGTACCGGGGCAGGGCGGGGGAGCCAGGATCGCGGGATTCCAGGGCGCGCACGTTGGCCCGGGTGATGCCGGCGAGCGTGGTGCCGCACGCGATCCCGTGGGGGATGGGGAGCTGGGCCCCCAGGGGCGACGCCATGCCATGGACGCCGCCAAGGCCCGCGTGTGCGAGGCAGATGCCGGAGAGCAGGGCCGCGTACGCCATGGAGCTCCGCGCGGCCGGGGCGGCAGGCCCGTCCGGGTCCGCGTGCCAGGCGAGGAGGCCGTCCCTGGCCGCAGCAAGGCCGGCGAGCGCCAGCGCGTCCGTGACCGGCGACGCCTTGAGCGAGACGAACGCCTCCAGGAGCTGCGTCGTGGCGTCCATGCCGTTGGACGCGATCTGCACGGGCGACGCCCCGGCGAGCAGGTCCGGGTCAAGGATGGCGTCCGCCGCCACCAGGCGCTCGTCACGGAAGGAGCGCTTGTACCCGGCGGGGCCGCGCTCGCTGATCACCGCGTTCCGGGTTGCCTCGCTGCCCGTGCCCGCCGTGGTGGGGACGGCGACGAGGGGAACGGAGGGTCCGTCATACGCACGGTACGAGGACAGCCCCTCCAGGTGGTCTGTCACGGGCGCCCCGGAGCGAAGCAACCCCGCGATCGCCTTGGCGGCATCAAGCACGCTCCCGCCGCCCACGGCCAGCACCACGTCCACCTCTGCCCCGCGGTGCGCGGCGACCGCGCCGTCCACCACCGCGGGCGACGGCTCGTCCACCACCGCCACCTGGCCCGCAACGGTCACGCCGGCGGCCGCCAGGCCCTCCAGCAGGGCATCCCGTCTGCCGGACATGGCCAGGGAGCGTCCGCCGGTCACCAGCAGGACCCGCTGTCCGTGTGAGCGCACCACGCCAGGCAACGTGGCGAAGACGCCGGGACCAAAGGCGATCCGCGGCAGGCGGCCCAGGGCGAACGCGGGGATCCCGGTCATCGGGCGTCCGCCCCCGAGGCAGCCGCCGAGGCCGGGTCCGTCAAATCCGCCGGGTCCGCCGGCGCCAGCCGGTCATACCGGATCCCGAACCGCGTCTCCGCGAACAGGTCCGCCGTCTCCTCGCGCCAGGCAAGGTAGTGCGCAGTCTCCTTGTGGGCCCGCATGGCCGCCTCGTCCACGAAGACCTCGTAGATGACGAAGCGCGTGGGATCGTCCGCCTGGCGCAGCACGTCAAAGGCCACGTTGCCGGGCTCCTGGCGCGAGCCCTCGTGGTTGCGAGCCATCGCCGCCGCGAAGGCCTCGACGCAGTCCGGCTTCACGTGGCAGTGGACCAGGGTGGCGATCACGGGGCGGACCTCCTCGGAGAGCGGTGGAACGATGCGGCCGGCCCCGCCGCGAGGGCGGGACCGGCCGATGCCAAAGGTGCGGAACGAGCGCGAAAGCGCCTAGACCATCCGCGCGTAGTCGGTGGTGGCGCGCTTGATGAACTTGCCGTGGCCCTTGCGTCCGGTGAACTCGCCGTTGCGGACCACCACGGAGCCGCGGCTCATCACCACGTCCGACGCGCCCTGGATCTCCCAGCCCTCGTAGCAGGAGTAGTCCGCGTTCATGTGGTGCGTGTCCGCGCTGATCGTGCGCTTGCGCTCCGGGTCGTAGACCACGATGTCCGCGTCCGCGCCGGCGACGATCGCACCCTTCTTGGGGTACATGCCGAAGAGCTTCGCGGGCTCCGTGGAGATGATCTCCACCCAGCGCTCCTTGGTGATCTGGCCGCCGAGGACGCCGCCGTTGAACAGCAGGTCCACGCGGTCCTCAACGCCCGGCAGGCCGTTGGGGATCTTGCGGAAGTCACCGCGCCCAAGCTCCTTCTGGCCGTGGAAGTCGAACGGGCAGTGGTCCGTGGAGACGACCTGGAGGTCGTTCTTGCGGAGGCCCGTCCAGAGCTCCTGCCAGTTGGGGTTCTTCTCGCGCAGCGGCGGGCTGCAGACGAACTTGGCGCCGTTGAAGCCGTTCCCCAGGTCGTCGATGGAGAGGAACAGGTACTGCGGGCAGGTCTCTGCGAACGCCATGGAGCCGCGGTCGCGGGCAGCCCGGACCTGGTTGAGCGCGTCCACCACGGAGAGGTGGACGATGTAGACCGGCGCGTGCGCGGCCTCCGCCAGGCGGATGACGCGGTTGGTGGCCTCACCCTCGAAGACCGGGTAGCGGGCCACGCCGTGGTAGTACGGGTCCGTCTTGCCCTCGGCGACGAGATCGGCCGCCACGGCGTCGATGGCCGGGCCGTTCTCCGCGTGCATGAGGATCAGGCCGCCGTTCCTGGTGGTCTGCTGCATGGCGCGGAAGATGTGGTCGTCCGGGCTGTAGAAGACGCCCGGGTAGGCCGTGAAGAGCTTGAAGTCCGGCACGCCCTCGGCGACCAGCTGGTCCATCTCGGCCAGCGTGGCGTCGTTGACGTCGCTCATGATCATGTGGAAGCCGTAGTCGATGACGGCGTTCCCCTCGGCCTTCGCGTACCAGGTGTCCAGGCCCGTGCGCAGCGCCTGGCCCTTGGACTGGACCGCGAAGTCCACGATGGTGGTGGTGCCGCCGAAGGCCGCCGCGCGCGAGCCGGTCTCGAAGGTGTCCTTGGCGAAGGTGCCGCCGAAGGGCAGCTCCATGTGCGTGTGGACGTCGATGCCGCCCGGGATCACGTACTTGCCCGTGGCGTCGATCGTCTCGTCCGCCGTGACGGTGGCGGCGAGGCCGGTGCCCACGGCGGCGATCGTCTCGCCGTCCACCAGGACATCCGCCTGGTACGAGCCGTCGGCAGTGACGACAGTGCCGTTGACGATCAGGGTCCGCATTCGTCCTCCTCGCGTGGTCTGCCGGCTCCTGCCGGCTGCGCCGATCGCGCCTGTGCCGCCCATCGTAGTCCTGTGCCCGGGCGCCGGATGGGCCGTCGCGCGCCAGGGTGTCGCCGTTGGGACGGAGGACGCGTCCCTAGGCGAGATCGCGCAGGGCCGGGATGATCTCCCGCCCGTAGATCTCCAGCTGCTCCTCCTCGTTCCCGTTCATCAGGTACAGGTTGAACTGGTTGACGCCGGCCTCCGCGAGGACGCGCAGCTTGGCGATGTGCTGCTCCACGGAGCCCACGATGCAGAAGCGGTCCACGATGTCGTCCGTGACGAAGGACGCGTTGGAGGAGCCAACCTCCGCGTGGTGCAGGTAGTCGTAGCCCTCGCGATCGCGGATGTAGGACGTGAGCTCCGGCGGCAGGTCCTCGCGCGGGTACTTGTTCACGAGATCCACCACGTGGTTGCCCACGAGCGCCGGGAACCAGCGGGTCCGGTCGCGGGCGTCCGCGAGGTCGCCCACGTGCGCCGGCGCCGCCGCCATGACCGCCACCGATCCAGGATCGCGGCCGGAGGCCACCGCGGACTCGTGCACCTGGGAGGTGAACCAGCGGATGAGATCCGGGTCCGCGATCTGGAGCATGGCACCGTCCGCGATCCGCCCGGTGAGCCGGAGCGCCACGGGACCGTAGCCCGCGATCCAGACGGGCAGCCGGTGCCTGGGGCCGAAGCCCAGCTCCAGCATCGTGCCCTCGAACTCGACCTGGCGGCCCTCCGCCAGGGCCCGGATGACGTGGACCGCCTGCTCCAGGTCCTTCATGGACGTGGGCGGCTTGCCAAGGACGCGCCGCGCGGAGTCGCCACGGCCGATGCCGAGGTCGAAGCGGCCGCCGGAGAGCTCGTTGAGGACCGCGAGCGTGGAGGCCGTGACGGACGGCTCGCGCGTGGCCGGGTTGGTGACGCAGGTGCCGAAGCGCATGTGCTTCGTGGCGCCCGCCATGAGCGTCAGCAGGGGGTAGGGATCCCGCCACAGGACGTGGCTGTCGAAGAGCCAGCCGTAGGTGAAGCCGGCGGCCTCCGCCTGCTTGGTCAGCGCGACCGTGCGCTCGATGGAGTGATCAGGCTTGAGAGTGAACCCGAACTGCATCGTCCTCTCCTCGGGGGCCCGGAGATGTGGCGGGAAATGAAAGCGGCTCGGCCGTCCTCCTCCAGACGGTCGAGCCGCGCGGGATCATACCGGACGCGGCCGGGTGGGCCGTTCCGGGAGGCTCCTAGGGGCGGACCAGGTCGCCGTACTGGTCGGGCCGGCGGTCCCGGTAGAACTGCCACGTCTGGCGGACCTGCGTGACCATGTCCAGGTCCATGTCGCGGACCAGGAGCTCCTCGTCGTACGCGGAGCCCACGCCGCCGATGATCTGGCCACGCGGATCGCAGAAGTAGCTCTGGCCGTAGAAGTCGTCGTCGCCGATCTCCTTCTCGATGCCAACGCGGTTGATCGTGCCCACGAAGTAGCCGTTGGCCACGGCGTGGCTGATCTGCTCGATGCGCCAGAGGTACTCGGACAGGCCACGCGACGTGGCGGACGGGATGAACACCATCTCGGCGCCGTTGAGGCCCAGGGCGCGGGCGCCCTCCGGGAAGTGGCGGTCATAGCAGATGTACACGCCCACCTTGCCCACCGCGGTCTCGAAGACCGGGTAGCCCAGGTTCCCGGGGCGGAAGTAGTACTTCTCCCAGAAGCCCTTCACGTGCGGGATGTGGGTCTTGCGGTACTTGCCCAGGTACTTGCCGTCCGCGTCGATGACCGCGGCGGTGTTGTAGTAGATGCCGGAGGCCTGGGAGTCCTCCTCGTACATCGGGATCACGAGGACCATGCCGGTCTGCTTGGCGAGGTCCTGCATGCGCTTGGTGGTGGGGCCGTCCGGGATCAGCTCCGTGTAGGAGTAGTACTGCGGCTCCTGGACCTGGCAGAAGTAGGGGCCGTAGAAGAGCTCCTGGAAGAGCATCACCTGGGCGCCCTGCTTTGCGGCCTCGTGCGCGTAGCCCTCGTGCTTCTGGATCATCGACTCCTTGTCGCCGGTCCAGCTTGCCTGCAGGAGTGCGCCTCGGACGATGCGCGGCATGAATGCCTCCCTCGATGTTCGGCCCCGATCCAGCGGGGCTGCGATCGGCTGAGCATACCCCTGCCCCGCGGGGGCTTGGGGGACGTTCCGACACCGGTCCGGCGCCTTCGCGGGCCCGCTTCGGGTGCACCGCCTGTGGTCTAATCAGCACACGGTGAAGGCACGGCGAGGCCGCGCCACACGCTCGGGCCAAAGGCGGCCCGGACAGGAGGATCATGGGCAACGAGGCCGCTCCCGGCATGAGCTCAGCCGAGATCGTCAAGCTCAACCGCGACCACACCATCTTCTCCTGGTCCGTGCAGAGCGCCCTGGATCCCATCGCGATCGACCGGGCCGAGGGCGTGTACATCTACACCCCCGAGGGCAGGCGGATCCTGGACTTCAACAGCCAGCTGATGAGCGTGAACATCGGCCACGGCGACAAGCGCGTCCTCAACGCCATCACGGAGCAGGCCACGAAGCTGCAGTACGTGCAGCCGGCCTTCGCAACGGAGATCCGCGGCCGCCTGGGCCAGAAGATGGCGTCCATCCTGCCCGGCGACATGAACAAGGTCTTCTTCACGCTCGGCGGCGCCGAGGCGGTGGAGAACGCGATCAAGCTTGCCCGCCACGTGACCGGCAAGCACAAGCTCCTGGCCCGGTACCGCGCCTACCACGGCGCCACCGCGGGCGCCATGACGCTCACGGGCGACTACCGCCGCTGGGCGAACGAGCCCGGCATCGTGGGCGTGGTCCGCTACCCGGACACCCACCGCTGGGGCGAGAAGGAGCCGCGCAGCGCGGACGAGGCGCTCAACGGCCTCGAGGACGTCATCAAGTACGAGGGGCCCAACAGCATCGCCGCGGTCTTCCTTGAGACCGTCGTGGGCACCAACGGCATCCTCATCCCGCCGGACGGCTACCTCAAGGGTGTCCGCGAGCTGTGCACCAAGTACGGGATCATGATGGTCGCGGACGAGGTCATGGCGGGCTTCGGGCGCACCGGCAAGTGGTTCGCGGTGGACCACTGGGACGTGGTCCCGGACCTCATGACGATGGCCAAGGGCCTCACGTCCTCCTACCTGCCGCTGGGCGCCGTGGCCATGCGCGAGCACATCGCGGAGTGGCTGGAGACGCACCAGTTCTACGGTGGCCTCACGTACTCCGCGCACCCGGTCAGCCTCGCCGCCGCCCTCGCCACGATCAACGTGTACGAGGAGGACGGGCTCATCGAGAACGCCGCCCGCATGGGCGAGGTGATGCGCGGGCACCACGAGGCGCTCGCGGCCAAGCACCCGTCCGTGGGCGCCCACCGCAACATCGGCCTGTTCGGCATCCTGGACCTCGTCCGCAGCCAGGACCCGTGGACGCCGCTCACGCCCTTCAACGGGACGAGCGACGAGATGAAGGCCATCGGCAAGTTCTTCCGCGACAACGGCCTGTACGTGATGCTGGCCAACAACAGCATCCACACGAACCCGCCGCTGTGCATCACTGAGGACCAGCTCGCGGAGGGCTTCGCGATCATCGACAAGGCGCTCGACATCGCCGACCAGGCGGTGGCGGGCTAGGCCCGAACGGTTCGCCCGGCACGTCCGGGGAGCGGCGGCGGGACGGGTTCGCGAGGGGATCGCCCCGCTCCGCCGCCACCTCGGCTCCACGTGCCGGCGGTCGCACGGCCAACGGCGCTGCCGATGACGGACACAACGCCGATCGTCCGCGTCTCCGGCCTCGGCAAGGTCTTCGCGGGGCATGACGGCTCCCGCACGCCCGCGCTGGACAACGTCAATCTCGAGATCCACGCGGGCGAGCTCGTCTCGCTCATCGGCCCGTCCGGCTGCGGCAAGTCCACGCTCCTGCGTGCCATCGGGGATCTCGTCGCGCCCACCGCGGGTGACGTGCAGGTCAACGGCAAGCCCGCCGCGAGGGCCCGCCTGGACCATGACTACGGGATGGTCTTCCAGGCCCCGGTCCTGTTCGACTGGCGCACGGTGGAGGACAACGTCGCGCTCCCCCTGGAGGTCCTGGGCTGGGAGCGGGCCGCCCGCCGCGAGCGCGCCCAGCAGATGCTGGAGCTCGTGGAGCTGGGTGACGCCGGCCGACGGATGCCGTACGAGCTGTCCGGCGGGATGCAGCAGCGCGTCAGCATCGCCCGCGCCCTGGCGTTCGAGCCGGGCCTCCTCCTCATGGACGAGCCGTTCGGCGCCCTGGACGAGATGACCCGCGAGCGGCTCAACGACGTGGTCCTGCGGATCCGCGAGCGGACCGGCACCACGGTGGTCTTCGTGACCCACTCCATCCCGGAGGCCGTCTACCTGTCCACGCGCGTGGTGGTGATGGCCGCGCGACCGGGGCGGATCACGGACGTCGTGCACGTGGACCTCCCGTTCCCGCGGAGCGACGAGACGCGCGAGTCCGCTCGCTACTACGACCTCGTGACCACCGTCCGCGAGGCGCTCCGTACAGGGGAATCCACCGCATCCTGACACACCTGTCATCCAACCGAAAGGTTCGCGGCGGCAGAGTGGCGGGGACGACACGTCCTTCGCCGGGATCGGCCAGTCCAAGCGTGACCCCCGGCGCCACCCGGGAGCGCATCGCGCATGAACCTCAAGCCAATCGCCGCCATCGGCCTCCTCGCCGTGGGCATCGGCGCCGTTGGCGTCTCCGTCTTCGGCATCGGCCTGCCTGCGTCAACGTCCACGGTCACGTATCGGACCGCCACGGCCGCCACCACCACGGTCCAGCAGACGGCGGCTGCCAGCGGCACGCTCGTGGCCGCCACCAGGTACGAACTGGCGTTCGGCAGCGCGCCGGTCGCCATCGACGGGACGGCGAGCTCGTCCTCGTCAAGCGCCGCCTCGGCGGCCTCGGCCAGCTCGGTGTCCAACGCGAGCTCCGGCGCCGGTGGCGCCTCCCTCACGGTCACGTGGCCCGTGACCGCCGTGAAGGTTGCCGTTGGCGACCTCGTCAAGCAGGGCGACACCCTGGCCACCGCGGACACAACCACCGCCGAGCTGGCGGTCCGCCTCGCGGAGGCGAACCTTGCGGCGGCGAAGGAGCAGAAGGCCACGGACCTCGCCGGCGGCACGGACACAGCACGCCAGGCGGCCAAGGACCAGCTCACGAGCGCCCAGCAGTCGCTGGCCAACGCCAGGGCGTCCTATGCGGGCACCGTGGCGCAGAACAACATCAGCCTCTCGCGGGCGCAGGACCAGCTGGACGCGGCCAATGCGAAGTACACCGCCGACAAGGCGGCGGGCGCGCCCGCGGACACGCTGACCGCGGACAAGGCCTCCATCTCCAGTGCGGAGGACAACCTGACCTCCGTCAAGCTGCAGATCGCCGGCTCCAACCGCCAGGCGTCCAGCCAGGTGACGAGCGCGAAGTCCCAGGTCACCAGCGCCCAGCGCAACTACACGCAGGCCACGTCCAGCGCCGATGACGCGACGCTCGCCAATGACGACGTGGCGATCCTCAACGCGGAGACCGCGCTCGCGGACGCGAAGACCGCCCTCGAGAACGCCACGCTGGTGGCGCCGATGGACGGCCGCATCACCGTCGTCAACGCGGTCGTGGGCGAGGAGAGCACCGGCACGGCCGTGGAGCTCCAGTCGCTCCAGCTGGCCACCACGGTCAGCGTGGGCGAGTCCGACATTCTCTCGCTGGCCGTTGGCCAGGACGCCACCGTGGACGTGACCGCCACCGGCTCCTCGCTCAGCGGACGCGTGACCGCGGTTGACCCGGTCGCCGCCTCGTCCGGCTCCAGCAGCGTCGTCTCGTACACCGTGACCGTGCTCCTCGACGAGGCCGCCGCCACGGCCGCCACGACCACCACGGCCGCCGCCTCGGCCACCCCGGCTGCAACGCCGCTCGCTGGCATGTCGGCGGAGGTCACGGTGGTCATCGCCAAGGCGGAGAACGTGCTCGCGGTCCCGGCGATCGCCCTCTCCGGCACGTCCGGCTCCTACACGGTCCGCGTCCTCAACAGCGACGGCACCGTGGAGTCCCGGAGCGTCCAGGTGGGCCTGATCGCGTCCGACTACGCGGAGATCACCTCCGGCGTGACGGCGGGCGAGGCGATCGTCACCGGCAGCTCTGCGGACAAGACCACCACGAGCTCCTCGTCGTCCAGTGGGACCGGCAGCGGCCGCGACGGCGGCGGCTTCGGCGGCCTCAGCGGTGGCGGCGGCTTCCCGCAGCCTCCCAACGGCGGCGGCCAGATGCCGGGCCAGTGACCATGCGACGCCCCATCATCGATCTCGCGGGAGCCTCGCGGATCTACGACCTCGGCCGCGTCCAGGTGCCGGCGCTGGTGGATGCCAGCCTGCGCGTGGACGAGGGGGAGTTCGTGGCCATCATCGGCCCGTCCGGCTCCGGCAAGTCCACCCTCATGAACATCCTGGGCTGCCTCGACCGGCCCACCGCCGGCCAGTACGTCCTGGACGGGACGCCCGTGGAGGAGCTGGACGACGACGGCCTCGCCTTCGTCCGCAGCCGCCTCATCGGGTTCGTGTTCCAGAGCTACAACCTGCTGCCGCGCACGTCCGCGCTGGAGAACGTGGCCACGCCGCTGCTCTACCAGGGCGTCCCGAAGCGCGAGCGCCTGCAGCGGGCCCAAGCCGCCCTGGAGCGCATGGGTTTGGGCGACCGCATGGACCACGAGCCCTCCGAGCTCTCCGGCGGCCAGCAGCAGCGCGTGGCGATCGCCCGGGCGCTGGTCACCAACCCGCGCCTGATCCTCGCGGACGAGCCCACGGGCAACCTGGACTCCAAGACCGGCGAGGAGGTCCTGGAGCTCTTCCACGAGCTCAACGACCAGGGCGTCACCATCGTCCTCATCACCCACGACAGCGACGTGGGGGTCCGCGCCGGCCGGCAGGTCCACGTCCGCGACGGGAGGATCGCCGCATGAGCCTCCTCGAGCTCGTCCGGCTCGCCATCAGCCGCCTCGGCACCAGCCGGGTCCGCTCCTTCCTCACGATGCTGGGCATCATCATCGGCGTCGCGTCCGTGGTGGCCCTCGTGTCCGTGGGCCAGGGGGCCTCCACCGGCATCACGAACCGGATCTCCAGCCTGGGCACCAACCTGCTCACGATCAACGCCGGCGCCACGTTCAGCGGTGGCGTCCGGAGCGCGGCCGGCTCCGCGACCACCCTCACCCTGGACGACGCGGCCGCGATCGGCGAGGTCTCCGGCGTGGCGGCCGTCTCCCCGGAGCTCTCCACGTCCGCGTTCGTGGTCGCGGGCGACCTCAACACCACCACCACGGTGCTGGGCACCACGCAGGACTACCCGACGGTGCGCGCGTACGAGCTCTGGCAGGGCTCGTTCCTCACGGACACGTCCGTGGAGCAGGCGCTCCGCGTGGCGGTCCTGGGTGCCACCACCGCGGAGGACCTGGGCCTGGACGCCTCGTCCATCGGCAGCGAGATCACCGTGGGCGGCATCCCGTTCGAGGTGGTGGGCATCCTGCAGACCAAGGGCAGCACCGGCTTCTCCAGCGGCGACGACCAGGTGCTGATCCCGGTCTCCACGCTCAAGCGCTACTTCACCGGTACCGCGTCCACGGGCGTCCGGTCCATCGGCGTCTCGGTGGCCACGGCCAAGCAGATGGAGACCGTCAAGGCGGAGATCACCGCGGTGCTCGAGGAGCGCCACGGCATCTCGTCCACCGAATCGGACGACTTCTCGATCGCCGACCAGACCCAGCTCCTCTCCACGGCAACGTCGATCTTCGGACTCCTGACCGTGCTGCTGGCGGGCGTTGCCTCGATCAGCCTGATCGTGGGCGGCATCGGGATCATGAACATCATGCTGGTCTCGGTCCGCGAGCGGACGCGGGAGATCGGCATCCGCAAGGCCATCGGCGCGCGCAGCCGCGACATCCTCCTGCAGTTCATGGTGGAGGCCCTCGTGCTCTCCATCCTGGGCGGCGTGATCGGCGTGCTCGTGGGCCTCGTGGCGTCCGCGCTCATCGGCGCCCTCGCGGGCTGGGGCTTCGTCTTCAACCCCCTCACGCTCGTGGTGGCGACGGTCTTCTCCCTGGTGGTGGGCGTGCTCTTTGGGGTCTGGCCGGCGCGCCAGGCTGCCAAGCTCAACCCCATCGCCGCGCTGCGCTTCGAGTAGCCCTTCCCTGAACCCTCCCATTCCCAACCCAACAACCCGACAACCCGACCTGCGACAGAGGAGCTTCCGATGACCGATCCGATGGACAAGAGCTGGGCCCAGCCCGAGGGGTCGCCCGCCGGCGGCCCCATCCCCGCCAACACGCCGCTGGTGACCCCGCGCAAGGGTTCCGGCGGGAGCGGCAAGGGTGGCGGCCTCATGAACGCCGTGCTGATCGTGGCCGCAATCGTGGCCGTGGGCGGCATCGCGTTCTCGGTGGGCCGGATGACCGCCCCCACGTCATCTCGTGGCCAGTTCGGCGGCAACGGCCAGGGTTTCACGCCCGGCACCTCGTTCGCCCCGGGATCCTCGTTCACGCCCGGCGGGCAGGGGATGCCCGGTGGCTTCGGCGACCGAACCATGACCGTCACGGGCACGGTGAAGAGCACCGACGGCTCCACGCTGGTCCTCACGACGGCCGACGGCCAGGAGATGACCATCTCGCTCTCCGGCACCACGTACCACGCGCAGGCGGCGGCGACGGCTGCCGATGTCACCGCGGGCTCCACGGTCTCGGTCTCGCTGTCCGGGTTCGGCGGCTTCCGGCCGGGCGACCAGGGTGGCGCGGCGGCCTCCGGCGACCCCGGTGCGGCGGGTGGCCAGCCCGGCCAGGGCACGCTCACCGCAACGGACGTGACGATCACCAGCGGGAAGTAGGGGCCGAGCGCCGTCGTTGTGCGCGATCTCCCACCGGCAGCCCGGGATCCCGCGAGGGCCCGGGCTGTTCGCTGTCCGCGCCGGGTGTCCGCGCCCGGGCCTGGCCAGGTCAGGCGGGGATGGGCCTCTGCCAGAGGGGGCGGACCAGGACCGTGGAGACC
>CAIYZX010000244.1 GCA_903930745.1 uncultured Chloroflexota bacterium
CTTCCGCACGGTGCGCGAGCGGCTGGCCGCGATGATCGGCTCCAACCAGCCCGGCCCCTTCGGCGGCGACTGGTGGGGCCACCCGGCCTACCTGCTGTCACCGGAGCAGAACCTCCTGCTCGCGGCGCACATGCTTGACGCCCTGGACTGGCAGCGGGAGTTCCTCCGCATCGAGGCGCTCCTCGGCGGCAAGGACCCGCATCCGCAGACGTACCTCGTTGGCGGCATGTCCCTGGCACCGCCCTGGGGCGGCCCCGCGGCATCCCGGAACCGCCAGCACCCACAGGTCCCGGATCGCGACGCGCCCACGCCGCTCTCAAGCGAGGGCCTGGACCTCGTCGAGGGCCTCGTGGCCAACGCGCGGATCTTCGTGGACCAGGTGCTCGCGCCGGATGCCCGCCTGCTGGTGGACGCCTACCCGGAGTACCTGGAGCTTGGCCGCGGCGTCACGAGCTACCTCGCGTTCGGCGAGTTCCCGCTGAGCGACGCGAAGTCGCCCACGCTCTTCCTCCCCAACGGCCGGCTGATGGAGGGCAGGCTGGAGGCTCCGCAGCCCGCGGAGGAGGAGGGCGTTGCCGAGAGCGCGCTCCACGCCTGGTTCGCCTTCGCGGACGGCGACGACAAGCTGCGCCGGCCCATCGACGGCCTGCCCCAGCCCTCGTACACGGCGGCCGTGCCGCTCGAGAGCCTTGACCCGGCCGGCAAGTACAGCTGGGTGAAGGGCGCGCGCTACGACGGCCTGCCGATGGAGGCCGGTCCGGCCGCCCGGATGATGGTGGGCGTCGCCGACGGCCAGAACCAGGTCACCCTGGCGCTGGGCACCCTTCTCAACGACATGGGCACCGGCCTCGAAGCGCTCCAGGGCACGGTCGGCCGGCACCTCGCACGGGCCGTTGAGGCCGGCGTGGTGGCAGGGGAGCTGGGCGTCTGGATCAAGGAGCTGCGCGAGAACCTGGCCACGGGCGACGTGTCCGTCGCCAACGTTGAGCTCTGGGATCCCACCACCTGGCCCGCCGAGGCGCTGGGCGTCTCGCTGGGCGAAGGCCCCCGGGGCGCCGTTGGGCACTGGCTGACCATCCGCGATGGCCGCATCGCCAGCTACCAGGTGGTGGACGGCTCCACGTGGAACGCGGCCCCGCGTGACAACCTCGCGCTGGCCGGACCCGTCGAGAAGGCGCTCGCGGGTGTTCCCATCGCAGACCAGGCGCGGCCCGTTGAGGCCATGCGCGTGATCCACTCCTTCGCCCCGTGCGCCGCCTGCGCGGCCCACGTCTGCGGGCCGGACGCCTCCACGGTGCCCCAGGTCCGCGTGCATCACCGGGAGACCGTCCGATGACCGCCGTGCACCACGCCGCCCCGGCCGCTCCCGCGGCAGCCCACGACGCCCATGGCACCCACCAGGTGGAGAACCCGCAGCAGCGTGTCCGCCTCTACATCTGGCAGGTGCCGGTGCGGATCACGCACTGGGTCACGGCCGCGTGCATCGTGATCCTCTCGATCACGGGCGCGTACATCGCGGACCCGTTCCTCATCCCCGCCGGTGGCGCGGTGATGACGACGGTCCGCCTGGTCCACATCATCACCGCGCTCACCTTCCTCGTCTCCGGCCTGGTCCGGACCTACTACCTCCTGTTCGGCAACCGCTTCGTGCGGTGGACGGCGTTCATCCCCACCAACCGGAGACAGTTCACGGAGCTCTTCCGGCAGGCCGGCTTCTATGGCTTCGTCCGCAAGGAGATCCCGGAGGTCCTGGGCCACAACCAGCTGGCCGCCACCGCGTACGTGGTGCTCTTCGGCCTCCTGCTCATCGAGACCGTCACGGGCTTCGCACTGGACGGGCTCATGGGTGCGGAGCCCGGGGCCACGATGTTCGGCTGGCTGCGCGAGCTGCTTGGCCCGCAGATGCTCCGCGTGATCCACCACCTCTCGATGTGGCTGATCCTCGCCATCGCGCTGTTCCACGTCTACAGCTGCGTGCTCGTGGACCACATCGAGCACAACGGCCTCGTGAGCTCCATGATCAACGGCTTCAAGTTCCCCACTCGCGAGCAGGTCGTGCACTCGCGCGACGGCGGCCCCGAGCTGCTGGACCGCGTGGAGAGCTGAGGTGGACGAGGCCAGGGCACTGGTCGTCATCGGCGTGGGGAACATCCTCCTCCGTGACGACGC
>CAIYZX010000245.1 GCA_903930745.1 uncultured Chloroflexota bacterium
ACGGGGCTGCTGGAGCTCCTGGGCACCATCCACCGCGACGCCCCGGACCTCCCCATCCTCATCACCGAGAACGGCGCCAGCTTCGACGACCAGCTGCAGGACGGACGCGTCCACGACGCGGAGCGCACGGCCTACCTGGCGAGCCACCTGGGAGCCGTGTGTGACGCGCTGGACCAGGGGATCAACGTCCGCGGGTACCTCGCCTGGTCCCTCTTCGACAACTTCGAGTGGGGGTTCGGCTACACCAAGCGCTTTGGCATGGTCTACGTGGACTACCCCACGCAGCAGCGGATCATCAAGGACTCCGGCGCCTGGTATGCGTCCGTGGCGCGGAGCCGGACCGTGGAGCCGGTTCCGGCCTGACACCCGCGAGGCCCGGCGTGCTCGCAGAAACACAAAACCCCGGGCGCAATGCCCGGGGCTTCGATTGTCTTCGCTGGTTGCGGGGAGGGGATTCGAACCCCTGACCTTCGGGTTATGAGCCCGACGAGCTGCCGCTGCTCCACCCCGCGAAGAAGAGAGACCATACCGGAGGTTGGCCGACCCGTCAAAAGCGGGCGCCTCCCGCGGGGCCGCGCGGGGCGCGCCCAGGGTCAGGCGCGGGCGGGCTGCATCGCGTCGTAGAGGCGCCGGCCGCCGATGGCGAGCCCCAGCCCAAGCACAAGCAGGATGCCCACGCAGACCACGATGTACGGCAGCCTGAGGTCGATGTCAGCCAGAATCCCGGACGCCACGGAGGCCACGATGGTCCCCACGGTGCCCGCCGCGCCGAAGATCCCCTGGGCCGTGGAGCTGCGCCCGGGCGGTGCGGCCCGGGAGACCAGGAGGTAGAGCGCGGGCGAGGCGAAGGCGAACGCGACGCCCTCCACGACGCCGATGGCGATGACGTACCAGGGGCTGGGGATCGCGACGTACAGCGCACCGCAGGCACCCACCCCCGCGAGGCCCAGGACCATCGCGAGGAAGCCGCCGTTGCGGTCCGTGTACCGCCCGGTGAACGCCGAGAGGAGCAGGACGGGCAGCGAGAACGAGAAGAACGAGAGGCCGATGAGGCCAACGCCGGCGCCCAGCGAGGTCATGTAGATGCTCCACACCACCTCGTAGCAGCCCCCGGCGAAGAAGGCGCCGATGTTGAGCACCACCGCGGCGACCAGGAGGCGGTTGGCGAGCGTTGCGGGGCGGGCGGGGAGCCCGGCGCCCGCTTCCGCGGCGGCATCGGCGGCGTTCACGGGCTCCACGGGCTCAGCTCCCGGGTCGTGGTGGAGATCCGCGATCCGCATGACGGCCACCGCGGAGAGCACGTGGGCGATGCCCGCCACCCAGAAGACGATCTGCGGCTGGCCGCTCACCGCGGCGGCGACACCGCCCACGGCGGGGCCCAGCATGAAGCCGCCCATCTGCGCGGCGCTGTACAGCCCGAAGGCCTCGCCCCGGCGGTCCGCGGGATTGGCGTCCACCAGGTAGCCGCGGGCAGCCGGGTCGTACATCGCCGCCGCAGCGCCCGCGAGGAGCCGGACCGCGATGAACGCCACGGGGCCGGTCACGAAGAGCGGTGCAACGGCGAAGACGGCCCCAAGGAGGAGGCCCGCCACCATCATCGCGCGGCGCGAGACCCGGTCCGCCAGCCACCCGAACGCGGGCTCCGACACGATGCGGGCAGCCGGCCAGGCAGCCACGACCACGCCGAGGAGCGGCAGGTCAACGCCGTGCTGCGTGAAGTAGATGGACAGGATGGGCAGCAGCGCGCCGAAGCCAAGCCAGACCGTCGCCTCGGCGGCGAGGAGCGGGAGCATCGGGCCCCAGTGGGCCGGCCAAGGGCGCAGTCGGAGATTCACGGGACACCAGAGTTGCGGAGGCGCCATCGTAGCCCACGGCCGCCTCTGCTCCCGGCCACGGTCCACCGGGCGGAACCCGGGGTGCGGCCTTGTCCGGGGACCTATGATCGGGGCGATGGCCAGTCCCGCGCTTCTCGCGCTCGTCCTCTTCGCGTCGCTGCTCGCGATGGTGCCCGTCTGGCGCCTGCACCGGGCGGGGTGGTCGCGCGGCACGCTGCTCACGTGCTGGCTGCTCTACGCCATCGGCATCATCGCGGGGCTCCGGGCTCCCGGCGCCGCGCGAGTCCTGCTGCCGGTGCTCGTCATCGCGTTCGTGGCGCCGTTCGTCGCGGTCCCGGAGCGGCTGACCCGCCTCCTGGGGCACCGGCCCGCCACGAGGCCGATGAAGAACGTCACGCCACCCACGCCACCCGGTCTCCCGGGCGACAAGGACGCAGGCGGGGACCCTGCCTCGCCCCGCGACCGGCGACCCTAGGACCGCGCCACGATGCCCGCAGACGCCCGCCCCGCGCGCTCCTTCGACCGCTCGCCGTGGCGCCTTGACCCCGCGATCTCCTTCCTGAACCACGGCTCCTTCGGCGCGTGCCCGGATCCCGTCCTGGAGGCCCAGCGGGCCTGGCGCAACCGCCTGGAGGCGGAGCCCGTCCGGTTCCTGGCCCGGGAGCTGGACGGGCACATGGACGGGGTCCGGCGGGAGCTGGGCACGTTCCTGGGCGCGAACCCGGACGATCTCGCGCTGGTCCCCAACGCCACCACCGGCGTCTCCACGATCCTCGCCTCGCTCCGCTTCAGTCCGGGAGACGAGCTCATCGCCTGCGACCACGAGTACAACGCCACGCTCAACGCGCTGCGTGCGGCGGCCGCCCGTGACGGCGCGCGCGTGGTGGTGGTCCCCGTCCCCCTCCCGCTGCGGGACCCGGCGCAGGTGGTGGACGCCTACCTCTCGGCCGTGACGCCTCGCACCCGGCTCGCGCTCGTCTCGCACATCACGTCACCAACCGCCGTCGTCTTCCCCATGGCCGCCCTCGTCCGCGAGCTGGACCGGCGCGGCGTGGACACGCTCGTGGACGCGGCGCACGCGCCCGGGATGATCCCCGTGGACCTGGACGCGCTGGGCGCCGCGTACTGGACGGGCAACGCGCACAAGTGGCTCTGCGCGCCGAAGGGGGCGGCGGTGCTCCACGTGCGGGCCGACCGGCAGCGGGCCATCTCGCCGCTGGTGGTCTCCCACGGGGCCAACGATCCGCGCACGGACCGCTCCCGGTTCCGCCTGGCGTTCGACTGGACGGGGACCGGCGACCCCACGCCATACCTCTCGATCCCCGCGGCGATCCGGTTCGTGGGCGGGCTCCACGAAGACGGTTGGGCCGGGATGATGGCCGCCAACGCCGCCATGGCCCGCGCCGGACGGGACGCGGTGTGCACGGCGCTGGGCGTCGCGCCGCCCGTGCCGGACGCGATGCTGGGCTCCATGGCGGTGATCCCGCTGCCGGGTCTCACGCCCACGGAGGCGGCCGCGGAACGTCTGCAGGCGGCGCTGTTCAACGAGGACCGGATCGAGGTTCCCATCGTGGTCTTCCCGGTCCGCGGCGCGCTGGCGGATGGCCAGGCGGCGTCCGGGGTCATGGTCAGGATCAGCGCCCAGCGCTACAACCGGCCGGAGGAGTACGCCCACCTCGCGGAGCGGCTCGCCGCGCGCCTGCTCAAGCCGTCCGGACCGCGCGGGCTCCTGGGCCGCCTGCG
>CAIYZX010000246.1 GCA_903930745.1 uncultured Chloroflexota bacterium
ACCACCCACACCAGCGCCGGCACGTACAACGGTGACGCCTGGACCTTCACGGACGTCACCGGCAACTACAACAACACCGGCGGCACGGTGGACTCCAGCATCGCCAAGGCGGACCAGGCGGTCAGCTTCACGTCCGCCGACCCCTCGCCGGTGAACGTGGGAGACACGTACACCCCAACCGCAGCGGCGACCAGCGGCCTCGCCGCAACGTTCTCCATCGACGCGTCCTCCGCCGGCGTCTGCTCCATCGATGGCCTGGGCGTGGTCACGTTCGACTCCGCGCCCGGCACCTGCATCCTCCATGCGGACCAGGCCGGCGACGACAACTGGAACGCCGCGCCGCAGGCCTCGCTGGAGATCGGGATCGGCAATGCCCGCCCGGTCTGTGCTCCGGCCAGCCCGGTCACCGTGCGGATGAACGTCGCCAAGACCGGCAGCGGCGGCTGCACAGACCCCGAGTCGGACCCGATGACGTACGCCATCGGCACGCAGGGCACCCATGGAACGGCGACCATCGATGCCTCCGGCACGTGGACATACACACCGGACAGCAACGTCACCGGCGTCACCGACTCGTTCACGGTCACCGCCAACGACGGTCTCCTCGATGCCGATCCCGCGACCGTCAATGTCACCATCGCCAACGACCCCGTCCAGGGCACGCTGCACATCCACAGCGTCACCGCGACGACCACCACCGCACTCGACGTCCTGGCCTACGTCAGTGCGGGCGCCAGCGATGCGGGCCAGGCACTCTCCGTGACCGCCGTGACCCAGGGCCTGATGGGCAAGGTCACCACGGACGGCCACGCGATCACCTATGACCCGCGGGGCTGCACCAGCGGCAACGACCTGTTCACGTTCACCGCCAGCGACGGCGTCTCGTCCGCCGTCGTGACCGCAGTGGTCAAGATCCTTCGGCCGGGCGAGGGAGGCCTTGCCCTCACCCCGGTCACGGACACGCCCACCGCGAACCTGCTGCTCAACGGCACGCTTGGGGCCACGGTCCCGGTCAAGGTGGCCTGGTGCGGCGTCACGAAGGCCGGCGTTGCCCTCAGGGGCTACCGCGTGGACCTGTCCACGAACGGTGGCGTGACCTACCCCAGCGCGGTCTTCAACACCACCACGGCCACCTCCAGCCTTCGCCAGCTCGCCCCGGGGGTCAACTTCCGGTGGCGCGTGCTCACCGTTGACGCCGCGGGCCGCAGGTCCGCGTACAAGACCTCGCCAACCGCCAGGGCCCGCGTCAACCAGGACAACGGGACCTCGCTGACCTACGCGGGCTCGTGGGGCTCCACGTCCACCACGAGCGCGTCCGGCGGCTCCATGCGCTGGTCCACCTCCACGGGCGCGAGCGTGCAGCTGACGCAGACGATGCGCCAGTTCGCGATCGTGGCCCCGAAGGCGGCAACGTACGGCTCGTTCCTCGTCAAGGTTGACGGGACCACCGTGGCGACGGTGAGCCTCAAGGCCACGACCACCGTGTTCAAGCGCCTGGTCTACGTGGGCGCGGTTGCCGCCGGCACCCACACCATCACGCTTGTCCCGGTGGGCAACGGCCGCGTCTACGTGGACGCCATCGTCACGCTCCAGTAGTGGCGGCTCCCGGCGCAGAGGGGCTCTGCTATCATTCCGCGGCGTTGAACGGTCGTCCTTGATGCCCGGCCTCGGAGGCTACCTGGCCCTCTTTTCCGAGATCGGCCTGCTCCTCCTCGTGACGACCCTCATCGGAGTGGCGGCGGGCTACTGGGCAGACCAGCAGCTCGGAACACTTCCGCTCTTCGTCCTCGTCGGCTTTCTCGCCGGTGCCGGGACGGGGACGGTGGGCATCTACAGGCTGATCACACGGTTCCTGAAGCGGTTCGGGTAATCCACCGGCCACGGAACAGGCTCTACCAAGCGCGTGTCCCGGGCGGGTGCGCGCCTGACTGCTTGGAGGAAACGTGAGCGACACGCAGGCCGCGTCGAAGGGCATGTCCCAGAAGACCTACATCCTGCTGCTCCTCGCCCTGGTCGTGATCGTTGACGTGGCGGCGTTCTTCTTCGCCCCGCCGTTCGACAAGGAGGATCCGGCCGCCGAGTGCGCATTCCCGGTCTGCTTCATCAGCGGCAACCTGGAGTTCCCGGCCCCGCACGTCGTCTGGCGTGCCGGCGAGGGTGCGGCGCCCGCGGACCTGATCACGTTTGACGTGTCCATCACGTCCACCATCGTCACGATGTGGATCGTGTCCGTCCTCGTGATCGTCCTGCTGCTCGCGATGACCCGCGGCCGGGCCATGATCCCCGGCAAGGCCCAGAACGCCATCGAGCACGTCTACGAGATGATCGAAGGCTTCGGCATGAGCCTGGGCGGTCCGGCGGCCAAGCCGTACATGCCCCTCTTCGCCGCCTTCTTCCTCTACATCCTGTTCAGCAACTGGAGCGGCCTGATCCCGCCGGTCGGCAAGATCGAGGAGCTCCGCGCCCCCACCTCGGACGTGAACATCACCGTGGGCCTCGCCCTCGTGGCGTTCGTCTTCTTCGAGATCCAGGGCTTCAGCAAGCTTGGCTTCAGCGGCTACCTCTCCAAGTTCTTCCCGTTCGGGGAGTTCAGGAAGGGCTTCGGCGCCGGGGTCATTGCGCTCTTCGTGGGCCTCGTGGAGCTCCTCCTGGAGTTCGTGAAGCCCGTCACGCTGTCGATGCGTCTCTTCGGCAACATCTACGGTGGCGAGGTCGCGCTGGGCGTCATGACGGCGCTCACGCTGGCCATCGTCCCCATGGCCCTCATCGCGCTTGAGCTGATGCTCAACCTGGTGCAGGCCCTCATCTTCAGCACCCTCATGTTGATGTTCACCCTTGCCGCGATCGAGCATCACGGCGACGAGGAGCATCACGAGGGTGGAGCGCACCACCCGGAGTCCGCAGGCCACCCGGCCCCGGCTCACTGACAACCCAGGGACCAATACCCGGCCAGCGACCGGGACCACGGAGGAATCAGAGAACATGGAGCACCTCGGCGCAGGCCTCGCGGCCCTCGGCGTGATCGGCCCCGGCATCGGCATCGGCATCCTGGCCGGCCTGTCCAGCAGCGCGATCGGCCGCAACCCCGACGCCGCCGGCCAGATCCGCGGCCTCGCGATCATCCTCGCGGCGTTCGCCGAGGGCCTCGGCGTCCTCGCGGTGGTCGTGGGCCTGCTCGCGATCTTCATCAAGTAGTTTCGGCCCAGGACGACACCCGTGGACATTCTTGCCCTGGCTTCCAGCGCCGCCCACACGGCGGCAATGGCGGCCTCGGAGGAAGGCGGTACGGCTCTGTTCCAGATCAACCTGTTCTGGGTGATCGTCAGTGCCGCGAACTTCATCGTCTTCTTCCTGATCGTCAAGTCGCTGGCCTTCAAGGGCCTGACCCAGACCCTCGAGGATCGCCGCGCTCGCATCGAGCAGGGCCTCAAGGACGCTGAGCAGGCCCGCAAGGACCGCGAGTCGGCCGAGCAGGAGCGGCTTGCCGCCCTCCAGGAGGCGCGCCGCGAGGCCAACGAGATCATCAATCGTGCCCAGAAGGTCGCCGCGGAGACGCGCGAGCAGGACATCGCGGCAACCCGCGACGAGCTTGCCCGCATGAAGGAGCGCGCCGCCGCCGAGATCGAGGCCGAGAAGCAGCGCGCGATCGCCGAGCTGCGCGGGGAGGTCACGGACCTTGCCCTCGCCGCCGCGGGCCGCGTGGTGGGTGACGCGATGACGGGCGACCGCCAGCGCAAGCTGGTTGCCGACTTCCTCGCCGAGTCCGCAGGCTCCAAGAACTGATGAGCAAGCCCGTCGCCGCAGCGCGGCGCTACGCGGAGGCCGCCTTCCAGGTGGCCCAGGCCGAGAACCAGCTTGACCGCTGGCAGGCCGATCTCGCCCTCGCGGCGGAGATCCTGGCCATGCCCGAGGTGGAGCAGGCCGTGGACAGCCCGGCGATCCCCCTGGCCCAGCGCCAGGCTGTCGCCGAGCAGCTGCTCAAGGGCCGGATCTCGCCCGCGGCGCTCCGGCTCGTCGACCTGATGGTGGGCCGTGGCCGCGCCTCGGTGCTGCCGAAGGTCGCAGCGGAGTACGTCCGCCTTCTCAACGCCCACCGCGGGGTGGTCATGGCGACGGTCACCAGTGCCGTTGCCCTCACCGCGGACGAGACCGCCGCGATCCGGAGCCGGGTCGAGGCGATGGCCGGGGCCAAGGTTGACCTCCACCAGGAGGTTGACCCCAACCTGATCGGCGGCCTGACCATCCAGGTCGGCGACCGGCTCCTCGACGCCTCGATTCGTGGCCGCCTCGAGCGGCTGCGCGACCAGCTTCACGCGGGGGGCCGCCTCCGCTAGCACCCCGCCCGCCTGCCGGCGCCCATGCCGGTGGACGAGGGAGCCTGCCGAACGCCCGAACGCTCGTACGCCTCAACGGAGACGCCATGGCCATCCGGTCAGACGAGATCATCAGCATCATCAAGAGCCAGATCCAGGACTTCGACGGCGCCACCGAGACGCGCTCGGTTGGCACGGTCGTCGAGGTTGGTGACGGCATCGCCCAGATCTACGGCCTGGACGCCGCCCTGTCGTCCGAGCTGCTCGAGTTCCCCGGTGGGGTGATGGGCATGGCCCTGAACCTCGAGGAGGAGACGGTCGGCGCGGTCATCCTGGGTGGTTCCACCACGATCAAGGAAGGCGACCGCGTCCGGACCACGGGCCGCGTCGTCGAGGTCCCGGTGGGCGAGGCCCTCCTGGGCCGCGTCGTGGACCCGCTCGGCCGCCCGCTGGACGGCAAGGGCGAGATCCCGCACACCAAGACCCGCCCGGTGGAGCGCATCGCCCCCGGCGTGATCACGCGCAAGTCGGTTGACACGCCGGTGCAGACCGGCCTCAAGGCCGTCGATGCGCTGATCCCGATCGGCCGCGGCCAGCGCGAGCTCATCATCGGCGACCGCCAGACCGGCAAGACCGCCGTGGCGCTCGACACGATCATCAACCAGAAGGGCGGCGACCTCGTCTGCATCTACGTGGCCATCGGCCAGAAGATGAGCACCGTGGCCCAGACGGTGGCGACGCTCGAGAAGTACGGTGCGATGGAGCACACCATCGTCGTCGTCGCAGGCGCCGAGGATCCGGCCCCGCTCCAGTACCTCGCCCCCTACTCGGGCGTGGCGATGGGCGAGGAGGTCATGGAGGCCGGCGTCCAGGTGGGCGACCGCCTGATCAAGGACGCCCTGTGCGTCTACGACGACCTCAGCAAGCATGCCTGGGCCTACCGCGAGATGGCCCTGCTCCTCCGCCGGCCCCCCGGCCGCGAGGCGTACCCGGGCGACGTCTTCTACCTCCACAGCCGCCTCCTGGAGCGCGCAGCGCGCCTCTCGGACGAGAACGGCGGTGGCTCGCTGACGGCCCTGCCGATCATCGAGACGCAGGCGAACGACGTGTCCGCCTACATCCCGACGAACGTGATCTCGATCACTGACGGCCAGATCTTCCTCGAGACCGACCTGTTCAACGCCGGCCAGCGGCCCGCCATGAACATCGGCATCTCGGTCTCGCGCGTGGGTTCCGCGGCGCAGACCAAGGCGATGAAGAAGGTGGCAGGTCCCCTCAAGCTGGACCTCGCGCAGTACCGTGCCCTCGCGGCCTTCGCGCAGTTCGCCGGTGACCTCGACAAGGCCACCCGCGACCAGCTGAACCGCGGTGAGAAGCTGTCCGAGATCATCAAGCAGCCGCAGTACCAGCCCCTTCCGGTTGAGAAGCAGGTCGCGATCCTCGTGGCCGCCACCACCGGCAAGCTGGACGACATCCCCACGTCCCGCGTGAAGGATTTCGAGACGCAGCTG
>CAIYZX010000247.1 GCA_903930745.1 uncultured Chloroflexota bacterium
GCGCGGATCGTCGCGGGCGCGGCGCACGCTGCTACCATCGCCGGACCATGTCAGACCGCTTCTACCTCACCACCGCCATCGCCTATGCGAACAACGCGCCGGGCCTCCACACCGTGTACGAGGTCATCGGCGCAGACGTCATCGCGCGCTGGAAGCGGATGCAGGGATTCGAGACGCGGTTCCTCACCGGCACGGACGAGCACAGCGTGAACATCGCCCAGTCCGCGGAGACCCGGGGCATCAGCCCGCGGGACTTCGTTGACGAGAAGGTGGCGCTCTTCAAGGCTGCGGAGGACGCGCTCCTCATCACGCCGGACCGGTTCATCCGCACCACGGACCCGGACCACTACCGCTCCGCGCAGGAGATGGTGCGCCGGGCGTACGAGAACGGCGACATCTACCTCGGCACCTACGAGGGCTGGTACTGCCCCAGCGAGGGCTTCAAGGCCCCGTCAGACCTGCACGAGACGGCGCAGGGGATGCAGTGCCCCAACCACCCGGGCGTGCCACTGCAGTACCTCACGGAGCGCAACTGGTTCTTCCGCCTCTCGGCGTACCAGCAGCGGCTCCTGGACTACTACGAAGCCAACCCCACCTTCGTCCAGCCGGACTACCGGCGCAACGAGATGCTGGGCTTCATTCGCCAGGGCCTTGAGGACTTCAGCATCAGCCGCGCGGGCGCCACGTGGGGCATCCCGTTCCCCATTGGCGAGGACGGGCAGACCAGCCAGCGCGAGGACGGCTCCTGGGATCCAGAGGCCGGCACCATCTACGTCTGGTATGACGCGCTGATCAACTACATCACCGGCGCAGGCTTCCCGGATGACCTGGACAGCTTCCAGCGCTGGTGGCCGGCGGATCTCCACATCATCGGCAAGGACATCCTCAGGTTCCACTCCATCTACTGGCCGGCGATGCTGTGGGCGTCCGGCATCGATGCCCCCAAGCACGTCTGGGCGCACGGCTGGCTCCTGGTGTCCGGCGAGCGGATGAGCAAGAGCCGCGGCAACTTCCTGGACCCGCACGCCGTGGTGAACGCCTTCGGGCCCGATGGCGCCCGGTACGTGACCCTTCGCGAGGTGGCCTTCGACAAGGACACCGATGTCAGCTGGGACAGCTTCGTCCGCCGGTACAACGCGGACCTGGCCAATGACTTCGGCAACCTGGTCAACCGCACGGTCTCCATGGTGAATCGGTATCTCGGCGGGGAGCGCCCGGCGCCGCGTGCGGCGGGGGAGAGCCCGCTGGCCGAGGGCTGGAACGACGTCCTGCGCCAGTACGGCGAGAAGCTGGACGGCTACGTCCTCCATGACGCGCTCGATGAGCTCTGGGGCTTCGTGGGCGGCGCGAACAAGACCGTGGACGCGGAGCGCCCGTGGGACCTCAACAAGGCGGCGAAGGCCGGTGACGAGGCTGCGGCCCTGCGCCTGCGCGGCGTCCTGGGTGACCTCGTGGAGACCTGCCGGCTGGTGGGCCTCGCGGTGGCGCCGTTCATGCCCGGCATGGCCCCGCGCGTGCTGGAGCAGCTGGGCCACGCGTACCCGTACCTCGCCGACGGCAACGGCGGCCCCGCCATCCACGACCTGCTGGCCTGGGGTGCCATCACGGACGCCGGCCGCGTCACGGACACGCCCGCCCCGCTCTTCCCCCGCGTAGAGGCCGAGGCGGCCGAAGGAGCACCCGCATGAGCGAGCGCGAGCTTGATGGCGCGAACGCCGAGGCCACCGCTGACCTGGCGGACCTGGTCGCAACCCTCTCCGATGCGGATCTCGCCGCGGATCTCGGCGATGGCTGGACCGTGGCGATGGCGCTCGCGCACCTCGCGTACTGGGACAGCTTCCACGCCGCCCGCTGGCGCCATGCCGCGGAGAACGGCCTGGACCGCCCGCCGTTCGCGTCCAATGACGTGACGTCGCGCTCCAACGAGGCGCTTGAGGCCACGTGGCGCGCGCTTCCCGTGGCCGCCGTCCCGGCGCTCTGCCTGGAGGCCGCGGCGGCGATCGACACCGTGGTCGCCTCGCTCTCGGACGCCCAGGTGGCGGCCGCGATCGCGGATGGCAGCGAGTCCCTGGTCAACCGCGTGCCGCACCGGCGCGATCACATCGACCAGGTCACCCGCGTCCTCGGCCGGGCCTAGGACCCCGCGGCGGCTGGCGCCGCTGGCGCGATCGCTGGCAGACCACACCGGAGCCGCATGCGTCTCGTCGATTCCCACGGCCACCTCAACGCGGACCGCTTCGACGACGACGTGGAGCTGGTGGTGGGCGGTGCCCGCCTCGCGGGCCTGGAGCGGATCCTCGTCCCGGGCTGGAACCTCCGGTCCTCGGAGCGGGCCCTGGAGGTGGTAGCCCGCTGGTCTTGGATGGACGCCGCGGTGGGCGTGCACCCGCACGATGCCGCCAAGGTGGACGCCACGGACTGGGCCATCGTGGAGGCCTGGGCGCGTGACGAGCGGGTGGTGGCCATCGGCGAGACGGGGCTGGACGCAGACCGGATGTTCTCGCCCTGGGCGGACCAGCTGGACAACCTGCGGCGGAACCTGGCCCTGTCGCTCGCGACGGGCAAGCCCGCGATCCTGCACTGCCGCTCGCGCAACGGGGAGCGGGACGCCCAGGACGCCCTGGTGGACGAGCTGCGGCGGGCGGGGTTCGACGGTGCGGCCGCCCAGGCGGCGTTCGATGGCCGGCCACCCGCGGTCATCCACAGCTTCAGCGGCCCCGTGGACTACTGCGAGACCGTGGTGGCCATGGGCCTCGCGGTGAGCTTCGGCGGCCTCGTCTTCCGCAAGGGCGAGGAGGCCAGCGCCGTGGCGGTTACCCGTGTCCCGGACGAGCTGATCCTCACCGAGACGGACGCGCCGTTCCTCTCGCCGCCCGGTGCCCCGCGCGGCCGCAACGAGCCCGCCTACGTGGCGATCACCGCCCGCTGGGCCGCCGAGCGCCGCGGGGTGGGGGAGGACCACCTGGGCGACGCCCTCGTGGTCGCCTACGATCGGACGTTCCCGCGGGTTGCGCCCCGCTGATCCCGGCGCGCCCACCGGGAGCGGGCTCAGCCCCAGGCGATCTCGAAGGTCGCCGAGAGGGGAGCGAGCGCGCGCGCGACGGGCGGATCGCCCAGCACGCCGCCGTTGAGCCCGTCCGGCACGCCGGTCATGGGCTCCACGCAGACGCCGTCCTTGTTCTCCGTGTAGACGGTCCACGCCTGCGCGCCGGACGCGTGCAGCGTGAGGCGGGGCCCGCCGGGCCAGCGGATCACCGGCGCCTCCGTGAGGCCCACCAGGACATCGTCCTGCGGGTCGTCCCGGGGCGGCAGCAGGAGGCCCGTGGGGATCCTGTCCTCGTCAAGGTCCAGGCGGCGGAGCGGCCGGACATCGATCGTGACGTCGCCGGACTCCGGGGCCAAGCCCATGGAGGCCTCCTCGAGGCGGACGGCGCGGCGGCGGAACCACGGGTGCCAGCCCATGATGACGGGCGTGGGCTCCAGCATCGCGTGCGCCTCGAGGCGCATCACCAGCCGCGTGGGCTGCAGGGCGATGGTGTGGACGAGCCTGCCGCCCATGGGCCAGACATCGGTGGGGAGGTCCTTCTCCAGGCGCACCGTGTGGACGCCCTGGGAGGTCACCTGCCACGGCACCGCGGTCATGAGGCCGTGCAGCGCGTGGGCGCCCTCGTTCGCGGGCAGCGTGATCGTCCGCCCGTCCCACTCGAAGCGGGCGTCCCGCAGGCGGCCGGCCCACGGGGCCATCACGAAGGAGCCCCACTCGTTGTCCGTCCAGCCGTCGCGGCGGAACAGGTCCCAGCCGTCCAGTTCCAGGGCGGAGATGCGGCCGCCAACGCCCGGCGCGATCTCCACGGCCGTGCGGCCGCGCTGGAGGCGGATGCGGGCGGAGCGGGTGGTGAGGTCTGCGGCGCTGCTCATCGGTCCACAGTCTAGCGGGGCGCGGTTGACAACCCGCGGTCCGCTCCGGTAGTTTTCTGGCACTCTCAACGCGAGAGTGCTAAACCAGTGGTGCGGCGAGGCCGCCGGGCCCGCCCGGACCGCCCCCGCGGGGGTTGGACCGGAAGACTTCCGGCCCCGGATCGCCACCCTGGACCGGCACTCGTCCGAGAGCAACTTGGATCTTGGGACGACCGTTCGGGGATCTCCGTGCGGTTCCGGCCCGCGTCTCGTCAGGCCATCGGTGACCGTGCCCGGTCGCCACAGGAGGATACGAACCTTGGCCACCGCCTCTTCGGCGAAGCTCCGCCCGCTCGGCGACCGCCTCGTCATCCAGCCCACCCCGCGTGAGGAGATGACCAAGTCCGGCATCGTCCTCCCGGACACCGCGAAGGAGAAGCCCCAGGAGGGCGTCGTGGTCGCGGTTGGCCCGGGCAAGACCCTGGACAACGGCTCCCGCGAGGTCATGGACGTCGCCGTGGGCCAGAAGGTGCTGTACGCGAAGTACGCCGGCACCGAGTTCAAGGTTGACGGTGAGGAGCTCCTCATCATCAGCCAGAAGGACATTCTCGCGGTCGTCGAGGGCTAGTCCCTCCGCACCCCCGCTCTTCCCGCAAACACACCCCGGAGGGTTTCTCTCTTGGCCAAGCAGCTGATCTTCGACGAGGCGGCCCGTCGCTCCCTCAAGCGCGGCATTGACCGCCTTGCGGACGCGGTTCGCGTCACCATCGGCCCCAAGGGCCGCAACGTTGTGCTGGACAAGAAGTTCGGCGCACCGACGATCACCAACGACGGCGTCACCATCGCTCGCGACATCGAGCTTGAGGACCCGTTCGAGAACATGGGCGCGCAGCTCCTCAAGGAGGTCGCGACCAAGACGGACGACGTCGCCGGCGACGGCACCACCACCGCCGTGGTCCTGGGCCAGGCGATGGTTGCCGAGGGCCTCCGCGTCGTCACCGCCGGCGCCAACCCGATGGTCGTCAAGCGCGGCATCGAGAAGGCCGTCGAGGCGGTCGTCGCCGAGATCCGCGCCAGCGCCCGCCCCGTTGAGACCCGCGAGCAGATCGCGGCCGTCGCGGCGATCTCCGCTGCGGATCCCGAGGTCGGCGAGATCATCGCCGAGGTGATGGACAAGGTCGGCAAGGACGGCGTCATCACCGTCGAGGAGGGGCAGTCGCTCGGCCTCGAGAAGGAGTACACCGAGGGCATGCAGTTCGACCGGGGCTACATCTCGGCGTACTTCGTGACCAACTCGGACCGGATGGAGGCGGCGTTCGAGAACCCGCTCGTCCTCATCACGGACAAGAAGATCTCCGCCGTTCCGGACCTCCTCCCGGCGCTCGAGAAGAGCGTTCAGATGGGCAAGCCCATGCTGATCATCGCCGAGGACGTGGACGGTGAGGCGCTTGCCACGCTCGTCGTGAACAAGCTGCAGGGCCGCCTCCAGGTCCTGGCCGTCAAGGCCCCGGGCTTCGGCGACCGCCGCAAGGAGATGCTCCGCGACATCGCCACGCTGACCGGCGGCACCGTCATCTCCGAGGAGATCGGCCGCAAGCTGGACAGCGTCACGATCGAGGACCTGGGCCGCTCCCGCCGCGTCGTTGCCACCAAGGACGCCACCACCATCGTGGACGGCGAGGGCAACCCGGAGGCCATCAAGGCCCGCATGACCATGATCAAGGCGCAGATCGAGGAGACCACCTCGGACTACGACCGCGAGAAGCTCCAGGAGCGCCTCGCCAAGCTGGCCGGTGGCGTCGCCGTCATCAAGGTTGGCGCGGCCACCGAGGTGGAGCTCAAGGAGAAGAAGCACCGCATCGAGGATGCGCTCTCCACCACCCGCGCTGCGGTTGAGGAGGGCCTCGTGGCCGGCGGCGGCACCACGCTGCTCCAGGCCATCCCGGCGCTCGACAGCGTCAAGCTCGATGGCGACGCCCAGGTTGGCGTCGAGATCGTCCGCAAGGCGCTCGAGGCTCCGGCCCGCCAGATCGCCGACAACGCCGGCCAGTCCGGCGAGGTCGTGGTCAACGCGGTCCGCAACATGCCGAAGGGCGAGGGCTACGACGCCCTGAACGGTGTCTACGGCGACATGTTCGCCAAGGGCATCGTGGACGCGGCCAAGGTCACCCGCTCCGCGCTGCAGAACGCCGCCTCCATCGCCGCGATGGTCCTCACGACGGAGACGCTCGTGACGGACATCCCGGAGAAGGAGAAGGCCGGCGCCGGCGGCGGCCACGACCACGGCGGCGGGATGGACTTCTAGTCCGCAAGCTCCGCAAGAACGCGGACGGCCCCCGGAGGCGCAAGCCACCGGGGGCCGTTCTGCTTGTCCGGGAGACCCTGGCGGGAGAGGTTCTTTCGCATGAACGGAGGGGCCACCCTGCGCGGGGGCTGCACGTCCGGGGACTGCCGGTGGCCTCCGGCATCCGGTATTCCTCCGGCATCGCTGGTGATCGTCGCCGGCTGAGAGACGTGGGGACCAGGGGATGGGACCGGCACGGGGCCTTGGGCGTGTCGCCCGGGCGGTGATGGCGATGAGCGCGCTTGCGGCCGTGGCCGCGCTGCTCCTGCCTGCCGTCGCGGCCGCCGCCGAGAGCCCTGCCGTCGTCTCCGCGGTGCAGGCGTCCGTCGCCGGCCTGACGGCGTTCCTCGAGGGACCGTTCGATCCGGGCCCGCTCCTGCTGCTCCTGGTCGCCGGTGGTCTCGGCAC
>CAIYZX010000248.1 GCA_903930745.1 uncultured Chloroflexota bacterium
CGGCGTGCCCTTGGCGGACATCGCGGTGCTGGGCCTCAACGGCGAGGTCGTGCGCGTTGACGAGCCCGGTCTCGTGGTGACGGACACGGACCGGATCGACTGCTTCCCGCCAACCAGCGGCGGTTGAGCAGGCACCTGCGCCGGGCGCGGCGCCACGTGGCCGTCCCGATGCGCCGGGCGAGCGTGGCCTGTCAGCCGAGCGGCGCCTCGCCCCAGGCGTCGAGCGCGACCTCCACGGCCCGATGGATCCGCATCCAGGCGCCGTGAAAGTCCGGTGACTCGAGACCGGTGGACTCCCGGCAGTAGAGGCCCCGGCGGATCTCCAGCATCACGGAGCGAACGCGCGCGTCCGAGCGGTAGTGGCGCTGCGGGACCATCGTGCCGGCGAAGGGCGTGTCCACCGCCACCCGGAAGCGCTCCGCCTCGAACGCCGTCCGGAGCGCGTCCACGAGCGCCGGCGGCGTGTGGAACGGGTCCGTGCCGATGCAGATGTCCGGCCGATCGGGCTGCTGGTCCGCCTCGGACGGCAGCGGCTTCGTGGCGAACGAGTGGCCGTCGATGACCAGGCAGCGTCCGTCGCGCTCCAGCACCTCGTCAACCATCCGGGTCAGGTGGTCGTGGTACGGGGTGAAGTAGCGGTCGATCAGCTGGCGGCGCCGGGCGGGCGTCAGGCGCCTGATCTCGCGGCCATCCGTGCCCCGCGTGTAGACCGCGCCCTGCCCCACCCTGGCCATGGGCTCGAGGGCGTCATCCTCGAAGCGTTCCGGGTCCACCACGAGACGCGAGTGGTAGCCGATGACGCGGGTGGCGCCATCCACGTGCAGCAGCTCGTCCACGAGATGGTCCGTGAGGCGGATGAGCTCCCGCTCCAGCTCCGCGTCCGAGAGCAGGATCCCGCGCCGGACCGGGTACGGGATGTACTGGCTCGCGTGCGGGATGTGCAGGACGACCGGGCGGGTTCGGCCGGGTCCGCCTCGCATCTTCGCCGCCTCGCGGGCCTCGCGGCGGATCGCGTCCTCGATGGCGCGTTCGCGGTTGTTGAGCGACTGGCCGAATGGGCCGAGCAAACCCGCGGACCGGTTGGGCAGCACGCGGATCCGGTCGTAGTGCGCGCGTTGCTCCGCCTGGATGGCGATGAGCTCCGCGGAGGACTCCCGGGGCGCGGAGCTGACCGGCCGGTCCGGGGGGCGGCGCCAGTTGCGGGCGGGCCTGTCGTCGTCCCGCATGCTCATGCCTCCCACGGGAGCGCGATGTCCGTGCGGCCGAAGTGGCCGTACGCGGCGGTCTGGCGGTAGATGGGGCGGCGGAGGCCCAGCCGCTCGATGATGGCCGCCGGCCGCAGGTCCAACTGGGCGTCCACGAGGGCGGCGATGCGCACATCGTCCCAGCCCGGCGCGGCCGTGCCGAAGGTCTCCACGGACACCATCACCGGGCGCGCCACGCCGATGGCATAGGCCACGGACACCTCCGCCCGGCGCGCAAGGCCCTGGGCCACCACGTGGCGGGCGGCCTGGCGGGCGGCGTAGGCGCCGGAGCGGTCCACCTTGGTGGCGTCCTTGCCGGAGAAGGCGCCGCCGCCGTGGCGCGCGGCCCCACCGTACGTGTCCACGATGATCTTCCGGCCGGTGAGCCCGGTGTCCCCGGTGGGCCCGCCAATCTCGAAGGAGCCGGACGGGTTGAGGTGCAGGACGGTCCACGGACCCATGAGCGCGGCCGGCACGACGGCGCGGACCACCTCGCGCTCCAGGTCCTCGCGGATCCGCTCGAGCGGCACGCCCGGGTGGTGCTGGGCGGAGACCACCACGGCGGTCACGGCGACCGGCCGTCCCGCGGCGTCATACCCCACGGTTACCTGGGCCTTGCCGTCCGGCCGCAGGTAGCCCAGCGTGCCGTCCTTGCGAACCGCGGCCAGGCGCCGGGCCAGCCCGTGCGCGAGGTGGATGGGCAGCGGCATCAGCGCATCGGTCTCGTCCGTGGCGTAGCCGAACATGACGCCCTGGTCGCCCGCCCCGATGTCGCCGTGATCGCCGTGATCGCCGGTGGCCCCGTCCACCGCTGCGCCGATCTCCGGCGACTGCCGCCGCAGGCCCACGGTCACCGTGCACGTGTCCGCATCGAGGCCGTACGCCGCGTCCGTGTAGCCGATCTCGCGGACCACCGCCCGGACGAGCGCCTCGTGGTCCACGGTGGCTCGGGAGGTGATCTCGCCGTGCACCCAGATCGCGTTGCCGGCGGCGACGGTCTCGCAGGCGACGCGCGCGAACGGGTCCTGGGCGAGGTGTGCGTCCAGGACCGCATCGGAGACCTGGTCGCAGAGCTTGTCCGGGTGGCCCTCGGTCACGGACTCGCTGGTGGCGAGGGACGCGAAGGCGGGGATGGATGTAGGCATGGATCGCTGCTCCCTGCACGGTTGCCGGGAGTCCGCCGGTTGGGTCACCGCGACGCGCACAGCGGCGCCACGGCGGTCCAGCAGGCGGACCCTGATCGCATCGCCACAGCCTTGGCACCATGCCGATCCCGGGTGGACCGGCGGTTGCCCGCGTCGTCACGGGGCTGTATCCCTCGGACGCTGTCTGGATGCGAGCCGCTTGCGCGGCTCGAGGATCATAGCACGGACGCCCACTTGCGATCAACCGTGAGCGCAATACGAGGCGACCATTCGACGCCACCCGCCGCGAGGGCCGACACTTCGTGCCATGCGGCAACCCAGCGACCGGCTCCAGCGCGCCCTCGAACCGGCGCTCTCCCTGGTGACGGCGTTCCTCTTGGGCGCGGTCCTGATCGTGATCACGGACGTGGAGCACCTCGCGCTGCTGGGCACGGACCCGGTCGCGGCCATCGGCGGGGCGCTCGGAGGCGTGGTGGAGGGCTACTGGGCGCTGTTCGCAGGTGCGTTGGGTGACCCCGGGCGGATCGTCACCGCGCTCCAGGGCGGCAATGCGCAGGACATCGCCGCCGCGATCCGGCCCCTGTCCGAGACGCTCCTCATCGCAACCCCGTTCATCTTCGCGGGGCTGGGCCTCGCGGTCTCGTTCCAGGCCGGGCTCTTCAACCTGGGCGTGGACGGGCAGTTCGGCATCGGTGGACTGGGCGCCATGGTCGCCGCCGGGATGGTGGCCGGACGGATGCCGATGCTCATCGGGCTCGCGGTCGCGGTCGCGGGTGGCGCGCTCGCGGGGGCCGCGTACGGGTTCCTGCCCGGGCTCCTGAAGGCGCGCACGGGCGCCCACGAGGTGATCACCACGCTGATGCTCAACGGCGTTGCGGGCAACCTCGCCTACCTGATCGCAGGCCTCGCTGGTCTGGGGATGCTGCCGAAGGACGTGCCCTTCGTCCCCCGCCTCCTGGACCTGCGGACGATCCGCGTGGACTACGGGTTCGTCGCGGCGCTCCTCACGGCCGCCCTCGTGTCCGCCCTGCTGTTCCGGACCACGCGCGGCTTCGAGCTGCGGGTCACCGGCCACAGCGCCACCGCCGCCCGCACGGCCGGCATCCGCTCCGGGCGCGTCACGATGGCCGCGATGACGCTCAGCGGCGGTCTCGTGGGCATGGGCGCGGCGTTCTACGGGCTGGGCCCGGCGCTGGGGGTTGGCGGCGAGGCGCCGATGAACCTGGGCTTCGTGGCCATCGTCCTGGCGCTGCTGGCCCGGCGGCGACCCGGCGGCGTCGTGCTCACCGCGATCCTGTACGGCGCGCTGACCACGGGCGCCAAGACCATGGTGACCGCCACGGGCATCCCGCTCGCGCTGCTGATGGTGATCATCACGTTCGCCATCGCCCTGCTGGCGGCCCCTGGCCTGGTCCGCCGGCTGTGGCACCTCCCGGGCCTGACGCCGGACGCGAACCCCGCGGCGATGGCTACCACCCTGTAACCCGTCGTTCGCCGGGACGTCATGTCCGCGGCGCAGGATCGCTCGCAGTCGTCCTCCAGCAGGCACGAGGTGCGAGATGCATCGAGCAACGGGCCCTTCCGGCGCAGCGAAGGCCATCGCGGTCATCGCGGCGGCCGCAGCCCTCGCGGGAGCGGCAGGCTGCGGCCAGGCCGTGGTCCAGACCGCGGTTCCATCGTCCACCCCGATGGTCGCGGCCACGGACATGCCGATGACGCTCACCAGCCCGGCCGTGGTGGACGGGCGACTCCTCGCCGCGTTCCGGTGCGAGCCGAAGGTCAACGGCACGGAGGCCTCGATCCCGCTGGCCTGGTCCGGTGTCCCGGCAGGCACGGCATCGCTGGCGATCGCGATGCACCACCACCCGGACCCTGCGCTCGAGGACCGCGTGAACGGCTATCTCGAGGTGTGGGGCATCCCGCCCACGGTCACCGCCCTCGCCCACGGCGCCGCCGACGATGGGCCCTGGCTCCTGGGCGCGAACAAGGACGGGGTGGCGATCTCGTACACCTCGCCCTGTTCGAAGGCCGCCGGCACGCACACGTACATCGTGGAGCTGTTCGCCCTGGCGGAGACACCGGCCAGCCTGCCAACGCAGAGCTCC
>CAIYZX010000249.1 GCA_903930745.1 uncultured Chloroflexota bacterium
ACGCCGGTCCGCGTCTGCGGCTCCGTCATCATCCGGTTCACGAAGTCCGCGAGCGCGCGCATGCCGTCCACGTTGTGGCAGTAGTCGATGACCACGCGCGTCCCGCCCACCTCCAGGAGGTTGAGCCGGCCCGGCGCCTGGAAGAACGACGTGGTGAAGGTCCGCAGGCCCTGGCGGATGTCGTGCAGGTGGGCACCCATGGACCAGGCGGCGGCCGCGGCGGCCAGCGCGTTCGCCACGTTCATCCGCGCCCGCCCGCCGAAGGTGGCCGGGATCAGGTGCGTGTACAGCAGCGGCATCTTCCGGTGGCCGTGCTTGAGCACCACGAGCTCGCCCTGGGGCGTGTCCTCCAGGCAGAACGCCGCGTTGCCGCGGTTCGTGTGCCCGTCCACGCGGTCGAAGCCGTCCTCGCCCTTCTCCTTCGCCATCGTGAACAGCACCACGTGGCCGTTGCAGTGGCGGCCCATCCGGTAGACGAGCGTGTCGTCCGCGTTGAGGACCGCGGTGCCGGAGCGCGGCACCGCATTGACCACGACGCCCTTGACGCCCGCGAGCTGGCCAAGGGTGTCGATGCCGGCGAGACCCAGGTGGTCCGCCGTGACGTTGGTGACCACGGCCACGTCGTTGCGGTCGTAGCCCAGGCCCTCGCGCAGGATGCCGCCGCGGGCCACCTCGAAGACCGCGGTGTCCACCGTGGGGTTCTGGAGGACCATCTGGGCGCTGCGCGGGCCGCTCATGTCGCCGCGCTTCATGAGGCGCCCGTCGATGACGATGCCGTCCGTGGACGTCATGCCCACGCGCCTGCCCATCAGCTTGAGGATGTGGGCGATCATCCGGACCGTGGTGGTCTTGCCGTTGGTGCCGGTCACGGCCACGATGGGGATGCGGGCGGGAGCGCCGGGCGGGAAGAGCAGGTCGATGACGGGCTTCGCCACGTACTGCGGCTCGCCCTCGGTGGGATGCGTGTGCATCCGGAACCCGGGGGCCGCGTTGACCTCCACGATGCCGCCGCCGGTCTCCCGCACGGGCTCCGTGATGTCCGGGCAGATGAAGTCGATGCCCGCGATGTCCAGGCCCACCACGCGCGCCGCCGTCTCGGCGATCTCCACGTTGTCCGGGTGCGCCTCGAAGGTGCGGTCGATGGAGGTGCCGCCCGTGCTCATGTTGCCGGTGAGCGCGAGCTTCACGAAGGCGCCCTTGTCCGGCACCGAGTCCGGGGTGAGGCCCTGGCCCGCCAGGACCTCCTCGGCGTTCGCGTCCAGCTTGATCCGGGTCAGGACCTTCTCGTGGCCGATGCCGCGCCGCGGGTCCGCGTTGGTCTCCTCGACCAGCTCGCGGACGGTGCGCGTGCCGTCACCGGTGACGCTGGCGGGGACGCGCTCCGCGATGGCGGCCACCTTGCCGCCGATCACCAGGACACGGTAGTCACGCCCGGTGATGTAGCTCTCCACCACCACGTCGCCGCGGCGGGACTGGCGGCGGGTCTCCGGCCACGCGGCGCGGACGGCGTCCTCGTCCTTGAGATCCAGGGCCACGCCGCGGCCGTGGTTGCCGTCCAGCGGCTTGATGACGCACGGGAAGCCGAGGCGGCGGGCCACGCGGACCGCGTCGTCCTCGGTGTCCACCACCTCGCTGCGCGGGACGGGGAGGCCGGCGGAGTCCAGGAGACGGTTCGTGAGCTTCTTGTCGCTGGCGATGTCCACCGCGATGCCGCCGGTCCGGCTGGTCATCGTGGCGCGGATCCTCTGCTGGTGCATGCCCTGCCCAAGCTGGACCAGGCTGTACTGGTCCAGGCGGATGAACGGGATGTCGCGGACCGCCGCCTCGTCGATGAGCGCCTGCGTGGACGGGCCGAAGGCCTTGCGCTCGGCCTGGTGGATGAGGCGCTCCAGCTCCTCGGCGAAGTCGAAGGCGTGCTCCGGGTCCTCCGGGGCCACGAGGTGGTTGACCAGGCGGACGGCCATGCGCCCGGCCTCGATGCCCACCTGCTCCTCGCGGAACTGGTAGACCACGTTGTACCTGCCGTACTCGCCCGTGCTGCGGGTCTTGCCGTGGCGGACGAGGAGGCCCGCCAGGTTCTGGAGCTCCAGCGCGACATGCTCCGCCACGTGGCCCATCCACGTCCCGTCGTGGAGCCGCGTGATGAACCCGCCGCGGCGGCCCAGGGAGCAGGCGTGGTCGTCCAGGCTGGGGATGAGCGCGACCAGGCTGTCCGCGAAGCCCGGGATGGTGGCGCTGTTGAACTCCTCCAGCGTGCCGAGATCCACCACCATGCGGACGGACGGCTCGTTCGCCCAGTAGTTGGGGCCGCGCAGGACGCGGGTCTCCAGGATGCGCAGCGTGGGCTCCGGTCGCTCCGGCCTCGGGTGGACGCCGTCGCCGCGCGCCTCGGCCCGGTTCTCGTCGTTGGCGGCGCCGTCGTCGCCGGGCGGGGTCGTGTCGCTGGATGCCGAATCAGCCTGCGCCACCTGGTGCCTCCTCGCGCTCGTGGGGTGCCGAGTGTAGCGGCCTGCATGACGGCCGAACAGGATGACGGGCGCGCCACGGAACGCGGGGCGGCGGACCGCTACTCGGCGGCCTCGGGGAGCGTGGCGGGCACGGTGGACGCCGGCACGATCACGCGGCGGTGCGTGTCGAAGGAGTACCCGGCGGGGAGGCTGTGCAGGACCACGCCGGTGATCATCAGCGGCCTGTGGCCGCGGACCTCCCAGGCATCGGTGTCTGACGCGGCGCCGTCCACGACGGTCACGGAGCCCCGGCCGATGACCTCCATCACGCCGTCCGGTCCCACCACGCCCGCGGTGTCCTCGTCCACGCCCAGGCCCAGCAGGCTGGGGTTCTGGGCGATCAGCGACAGGAGGCGGCCAAGGCGGTTCCGCTGCTGGAAGTGCTGGTCCACGATCACGCTGGGCAGCAGGCCAAGGCCCGCGGCGATCTGCGCCATGCGGTGCTTGGGCGTGGCGCCGGACGCGCCGAAGGCGATCATGTGGCTGGACATCGCCGAGGCGCCCGCGCTGGTCCCGGCCACCACCGCCCCGTCGCGGAAGCGCTCCAGGACCGCGTCCGCGAGGCGCGTCCCGCCGATCATGGACGAGAGCCGGAGCTGGTTGCCCCCGGTCAGGAAGATGCCCGTGGCACGCCGGACGGTGGCCGCGATGTGCTCGTCGTTGGCGGCGGTGCGCGTCATGGCGTGGAGCGGCATCACCTCCGCCGCGCCCAGCTCGCCGAAGACCGCCTTGTACCGCTCGCCCGCCTCCACGGCGAAGGAGGAGGCCGTTGCGATGACCGCGATCCGGGCGTCCGCGCCGCCGGCGAGCGCGACAAACCGCGCGAGGATGACCCGGTCCCTGACCTTGTCCTCCGCGCCGCCGATCACGATCACGGTGCCGCCACTCATGGCCGGGGAGTCTACCAGCGCCGCAACCTTCGGCCCGCCACCCGGCGCTGTGCGTGTCCCGCACCCGGAACAACGGGAACGGGGCCCGGTGTCACCACCAGGCCCCGCACACCCGATCGCAAGGCGGGCCGCCGCGCACCAGCGGCCCTCTGCCCCATCTGGTCAGGCGGCAGCGGCCCCGCTCACGTCCGGGATCACGGCCGAGCGGCGCGGCTCCACCACCGGCCGGAGCGCCACGGCGGACACGAGGAACCCGGCCACCGCGAAGGTGAAGACGGCACGCGGGCTGAACGCCTCCGAGCCGGCCTGCGTCACGACATCCAGGATCAGGCCGCCAACGAGCATGGAGATCGGGATGGACGACTCGGTCGCCACGTTGGAGAGGCCCATGTAGCGGCCCGCGGACGCGCGCGGGATGATGTCCGTCATCAGCGCCCAGTCCACCGCGAGGAACGTGCCGTTCGCCGCCCCGAAGAGGATGGCGCCAACGATGGCGACGGGAATGTTCGGGGCGAGCACCAGGATCCCGGTGCCGGCCGCCCCCACGAAGCAGGCCATGAAGATCACGGCCTTCCGGCCGATCCGGTCGGAGAGGGCGGACGACGGCATGATCGCGATCACGTTGGAGAGGACCACCACCACGAGCAGGACGACGTACATCCCGTTGGCCTCCTCCTTGGTCATTCCGAAGGCGCGGCCCAGGTAGATGACCACGAAGTTGACGATCATGGAGCCCGCGGTGAGGAAGAAGAGGCGGGACGTCAGCAGCCAGATGTAGGACCGCTCGCGCAGGATGTCCGTGCCCCACGCGCCGCGGGCGATCTGGACCCAGGACCTGCCCTTGCGCTGCCGGGGCGCCATGCCCTTGCCCACACCCAGGACCACGGATGCCATCGTCACCACTTCCACGAGGGCGACGCCCACGAGGCCGAACTCCATGGCGTGGAAGCCAACGGCGAGCGACACGCACAGGAAGCCCGTCACGTTGCCGATGATCTGCATCATCCCCACCATGCCGCTCGCCAGGCCCACCTGCTTCTCGGCGACGAGGTCCGGCACGTAGCCCTGGAACGGGCCGCGGGCGATGTTGGACGAGAAGGACAGCAGGACCATGAACACCGCCAGCATCAGGACGCTGTCACCCAGGGCGATGCCCACGAGGAAGAGCAGGTCCAGCGCAGAGCCGAAGACGATGTACGGCTTGCGGCGTCCCCAGCGGCTGACGGTGTAGTCGCTGATGTAGCCGATGGTGGGCTGGACCAGGATCGCGATGATCGCGGCGCCCAGGTTGATCATGAACATGTTGCGGCCAACCTCGGCGATGGGGACGAGGTGGTCGAACTCGAGGCGGTTCGTGATGAACAGGCCCACGGCCGCATCCACGGCGGTGAGACCCAGCCAGTAGAGGGAGATGCGCACGAGCTGGCGCATCGGCAGGAGGACGGTGGGGCGCGCACCCTCCTCGGCGTCGTCGGCAGGCCCTGCCTGCGCCGTTGTCGCGGTGGGTGCGCTGGTGGCCACGTCGCCCTCCCTGTCTGGACGGCGGTCCCCCGCCGTTACCTGGATGCCTCGCCGGTCCCCTTCGGCCGGAGCAGGCCCGAGTCTGTTGCCTCGCCGCGCTCATCGAGCGCGATCGTGGTGTGGAGACGCGCGAGCGTCCGATGCGTTGCACCGGGGGCCGCGAAACGGAAGATGCTGCGGTCGATGGAGTAGAGCGCCGTGCTCACGACGCCGATCTCGCCCAGCCGGAACCCGAAGACCGGGTTCTGCGGGTTGCCCGCGTAGTGGTAGGTGGTGCCGTCCTTCGCGAGGATGCCGAAGTTGGCCTCGCCACCGAACGTGTCGTGGAGCGAGGCGAGCAGGTGGCCCACGTTCTCCGTGTCCGTCCAGGCGTCCTCGAGCCATCGGGCGCCCACCTCGGTGTCCGCGCGGCCCAGGATCCGGCCCTGCCTCTGGTACCGGCGCCGGTACGCCTGGTAGTCCCGCAGGTCGCCGTTGTGGCTGAAGGTGTAGCGGCCGGCCGGGTCGTCGAACGGCTGCGTGTCCGCCAGCTGGAGCGTGGAGAGCCTGCTGGGCCGGCGCAGGTGGACGAGCAGGCTGCGCGTCTCGGTGGCGCCCAGCGCGTCCTTGCCCGGATCGTCGCGGAAGGCGCGGACGTCGCGGTAGCTCTGGAGGCTGCCGTCCTGCGCGATCCAGGCCGCACCCCAGCCGAATCCGCCGAGGCCGAAGCGCTCCAGGCGCTCGGTGAGGTCCCAGAGGGTGTCCAGGCGGAAGGGCTCCGCGGCACGGGCGACGAACTGCTCACACATCGCGCGGATCATACGGCGCGGACGTCCCGCGGAAACCCCCATGCCCGCCACGTGGCCCGGCGTACCCTCGTGAACGATTCGGGCCGCCCGTTCGTCAGGTTGGATGAACGGAGGGAAGGTCTGTTGATGGGGAGTCTTGTGGGGGATCCGGCCCGCACACAGGGAGATGGGCTGCGGCTGCGCGTTGTGGACGAGCGGGAGACCGCGTTCCGGGCGCTGACCGATCGGCACCTTGACGGGGCGTACCGGCTCGCCTCGGTGATCCTGGGCGACCGCCTGGAGGCGGAGGACGCGGTGCACGATGCCGCCCTCTCGGCCTGGCGGTCGTTCGCCGGGCTCCGCGACCACGGCGTGTTCGAGGGCTGGTTCCGGCGGATCGTGGTGAACGCATGCCGGGACCGGCTGCGCTCGCGGTCACGCCGCCGGGTGGTGGACCTGGGTCGCGAGCTCACGGATCTCGAGCATCCCGTGGTCCCGGATCCGTCGGAGCACACCGTGATCCGCGATGCGCTGGAGCGGGCGCTGGACCGCCTGGACCCGGACGCCCGGGTGGTGGTCACGCTGCGCTTCCACGGGGACCTCACGGTGCCGGCCATCGCGGAGGCGCTGGGCGTCCCCGAGGGCACGGTCAAGTCCCGGCTCCACAACGCGATGGGCCGCCTCCTGGCGGCGATGGAGGAGGCGGACCGATGAGCGGACGCCATGACGACGGGTTCGACGCCCGTGGCGGCAGGCACGTGGACGAGCCGCGGGATTCTGCCGATGCACGCCTCGAGCGCGAGCTCCGGCGCCTGTTCGAGGACCGGGACCCGGGGGCCGCCCCGCGGACGCTGCGCGAGCGCGTGGACCACATCCCGGAGCTGGCCACCGCCACGGGCACGCGACGCGACCTGCGGACCGGCGCGCGCACCACGTTCACCGCCATCGCGGGCCTCGCCGCCGCCCTGCTGGTGCTTGCGATCCTGCTGCCGGTCTTCAGCGGCGCCCCGTCCGGTCCCGCGGCCTCTGCCGCCGCCTCCGGCATCCCCGACCCCGTGGGGACCTTCCCTCCGGGGGCGCCCCGGGACTACGGAGATACACGGGCGTACTGGTCCTCCGACGTCATCGAGACTATCGACCCGGCCCTGGCAGCTCCCGTCCTCGCCACCCTCGCAGCCGTGCTCCTGCTCCTTGCCGCGGCAACCCGGTCTCTGCGCCTCCACCTCACCACCCCAGGGTCCGAGGAGCGCGACGGTCCATCACCCTTGGATCGACTGACCCCGCGACGACAGGTGGTCGGATGGGCGCTTGCCGCCGGAACCGTGGTGCTCGTTGGCTTCACAGGGCAACCGCTTGCAGGCGGCGTGCACGCCTACGGCGGCCTCGCAGTGCTCCAGGTGATTGACGGCAACCAGGAGACGGTCGCCCCACACCCCGGCCAGGTGACCATGCTGGAGGTCTCCATCGCCAATCGCGGTCTCCTGCCGCTGGTGGTGGAGGGCACCGCATGGTGGCCGTCGGAGACCATGCCCGACGGGCGAAGTCGCGTGCCGATCCAGCCTGAGCGCTTCGTCACGATGCGGACCGATCCCGCAACCGGGCTCGCGCTGCCGGA
>CAIYZX010000250.1 GCA_903930745.1 uncultured Chloroflexota bacterium
CTTCGGGCTGGACTGACCGCCCCTCGCCGTCCTCTCCGCGCGCCCGGTTCCGGGCCCGCACGTGACCCGTGGCGTCTGTCGCACCCTGCAACAGACGCCACGGCGCCGGGAATCCAGCAGGGTTCTCCGCCGGGTCCCTGGTGGGGTGCCTGTTGCAGCTCCCAGCACGCAGGTGCGTAGATCTGCACACGGGGTCCTGCTCTGGCCGGGGCTCGTGGATTCCCAGCGCCGGGGGTGCATGCGCCGCGGGACGTCCCTGGCGCGGCGGCGTCCATCGGTGCACGCTGGCGCATCAAGCTGGACGTCCGGGTGTCTCGCGCCGGCCCGGGCTGCCAACGACGCGCGTCAGGCCGGGGCGGCCTCGCGCAGCGCCGCGATCACGCGCGCACGCTGCAGATCCGACAGGCTGGACGAGGATGGCAGGCTGAAGGCCTTCGCGAAGATACGCTCGGCCACATTCCCACCCAGCCGCGGCGCCGCGCTCCAGAGCCGCGTCCGGTGGAGGGGCGTCCAGACAGGCCTCGCTTCGATGGCATGACCGCCCAGCACCTCGAGGACCCGGCGGCGTGCATCCGGTTCCCGCTCGACCAGGTCGTCCGCGAGCGCTGCGGTGTACAGCCAGAACGACGGCGCCGCCCATTGCGCACGCGGTGCCGGCCGCAGCCAGGGCATCGATCCGAGCGCGCCATCGTAGGCTGCAGCGTTCACCACTCGAGCCCCGAGTAGCGAGGGCAGCTCCTCCAGCTGGGCGAGACCCATGGCCGCGGCGACGTTCGTGAGCCGGTAGTTGTAGCCCATGTCGTCGTGGTCGTACGCGGCGCCGGGCAGGCGGGCCTGCGTGGAGAGATGTCGCGCACGGCGGGCGATCGCCTCGTCGTCCGTGACCAGCATCCCGCCGCCGCCCGTGGTGATCAGCTTGTTGCCGTTGAACGAGAAGCAGCCCACCCGCCCGATCGATCCAACGTGCCGCCCCGCCCAGGTCCCGATCGCGTAGCCCGCACCCAGGGCCTCGGACGCGTCCTCGATCACGGCGACGCCGTGCCGCTCTGCGGTCTCGAGCACCGCCCCGAGATCCGCCGGGTGGCCCAGCAGGTGGACGAGCTCGATCGCCTTCGGCTGGCGGATCCCGAGGCGGGCTCGGCGCTCCAGCTCGCCGACCACCAGGCCGGGGTCCATGTTGTACGTCGCGTCCTCGCTGTCCACGAGGACCGGGGTGGCGCCAACGTAGGCGATGGGGTTCACCGACGCGACAAAGGTCATCGAGGGAACCAGGACCTCGTCACCGGGGCCGACCTCCAGGACGCGCATCGCCAGGTGGATCGCGGCGGTGCCGGAGCTGCAGGCCACCGCGAACCGCGAGCCCACAGCAGCGGCGAACGCCTCCTCGAAGCGGGTAACGAACGGGCCAACCGAGGAGACGAAGTTGGTCCGGAGGCACTCCAGCAGGTAGGCCTCGGCGTTGCCGCCGATCAACGGCTCCGCCAGCGGGATCCGCGGCTCAGAGCTGGACACGGGTTGCCTCGCGCGCAGGCTCCGGCTGGGCCTGCATCCAGGCCACCGTGGCGGCGACGCCCTCCTCCAGGCTGGTCCGGGCCTCCCAGCCCAGCGTGTCGCGGGCCACCGAGGGGTCCGAGAGCAGGACCATCACCTCGCTCGCATCCGGCCGAAGGCGGGCCGGGTCCTGCACCACCGTCGCGCCGCTGCCGGTCAGGCGCCGGGCGATCTCCACCAGCTCGCCGATGGACTCGGCACGCCCAGTCCCCAGCTGGATCGTCCGTCCCTCGATGCCCGGCGCGTCCGCCGCTCGCACGAAGCCGTCCACCGTGTCGGCCACGAAGGTCAGGTCCCGGCGCGTGTCCAGGCGGCCAAGGCGGATCTCTCGCTGGCCGGCGAGCAGCTGCCGGATCATCGTGGGCAGGACCGCCCGCTCCGACTGGCGTGGACCGTAGGTGTTGAAGGGGCGGAGCACCACCGCCGGGACTCCAAAGGAGCGCTGGAAGGCCAGCGTGAGCTGGTCCGCGGCAACCTTGGTGGCGGCGTACGGGGACTGGGCGTTGAGCGGGTGCGTCTCGCGGATCGGCAGCTCGTCGGGCGTGCCGTAGACCTCCGAGGTGGACGTGACCACGACCCGCCGCGGGCGCGTCCGCCGGGCCGCCTCCAGCACGTTGAGCGTGCCGCGCACGTTGGTGTCCACGAAGGACTCGGCAGCCGTGTACGAGTACGGGATCGCGATCAGGGCGGCCAGGTGGAAGACCACCTCCACCCCTTCCATCGCCTCCTCAACGAACCGGGCGTCACGGATGTCGCCGAGACGCACGTCCAGCACGGCACGGACGGAGGGCGCCGCCTCGTCCAGCCAGCCGGCGGACCCACGCGAGTTGTAGATGCAGAAGGCGCGCACGTCGGCCCCGTCCGCCGCCAGCCGCTCCACCAGGTGGCTGCCGATGAACCCGTCGGCGCCGGTCACCAGCACCTTGACGCCTGCCAGCGACATCAGCCGCCCTCCCGTGCTCTTGCCAGCTGGTCGCGCTGTCCCACGTCAACCCAGTCGCCCTCGACCTCGAAGGCGCCAACCGCCTCGCCCGACGCAAGGAGGCGGGCGATCAGCTCCGGCATCGTGATGGGCGTCCCCGGCTCCACGAGGCGCACCGTGGACGGCGAGAGCGCGTAGATCCCGGTGCTGACCTCGCGCTCCAGCGAGGGCTTCTCCTCCAGGCCCGTCACCCGGTCCTCCGTCCGCTCCACCACGCCGAACGGGATCGTGTGCACGTACCGGCGGGTGCCAACCGTGGCGGCATACCCGCCGCGCGCGTGGTGATCCAGCAGGTCGCCCACGTCCACGCCGGTCACCAGGTCGCCGTTGAGCAGGAGCACGGGGGCGACGGGCGGCCCCGGGAGAAGGCCCAGGGCACCCCCGGTCCCGAGCGGCGCGTCCTCGCGCAGGTACTCGATCCGGGCGCCGAACGCGCTCCCGTCTCCGAAGTGGTCCTCGATGAGGTGGCCCAGGTAGTTGATCGAGAGGAAGATCCGCGTGATGCCGTGTCCGACGAGGTGGAGGACGATGCGCTCCAGGATCGGCCGGCCTGCGACGCGCAGCATGGGCTTGGGGAGCGTGTCGGTCAGCGGGGCCAGGCGGCTGCCGCGACCCCCGGCCATGACGATCGCCCAGTTGTCGCGCTGGACGGGTGCCACGAACGCGTGCAGCAGGTGGAGCGCCACCGGCCTGCCCTGCTCGTCCAGGACTGGGACCGCGGAGATCCGGCGGGCCACCATCAGGTCCAGGGCGTCCGCGCGGGACTGGTCCTGCTCCACGAACGAGAAGACCGTGGTCATGTGGGGTGCGAGCCGGGCATCCAGGCTCGCACCTGCGAGGAGCGCCCGGCGGAGATCGCCGTCCGTCACGACGCCGGCGAGGCGGCCACCCTCCTCCACCGCGAGCGCGATCCCCGCGGCGCCCCGATCCACGGCCAGCAGGGCGTCGCGGATGGTGCCGGCGGCCGTCACGAGGCAGGCGTCCAGGCGTCGGGCCACCGGATCAGCCACCGTCGCCCGCCTGCCCCCGGGCCGGCACGCCCATCACGCGAGCATCGGCCGCCACGTCTGCGGCGACCACCGCACCCATGGCCACAAGGGCGCCGCGGCCAACGGTCACGTGGTCGCGGATCACGGCGCCCAGGCCCAGGAAGGCGTCCTCGCCGATCTCCGCCCCGCCGCCGATGACAACCCCCGGAGCGACGTGTGCGAAGGCCCCAACCCGGACGTCGTGCTCCACGATGGCGCCGCTGTTGACGATCGCGTGCGGGCCGATGACGGCGCCGGTGTTCACGATCGCCCCCGCGAGGATCACGGCACCCTCGCCCACGACCGCGGACGACGAGACCCAGGCCGCCGGGTGGATCACGGTCGCCCAGGAGGCGCTGCCACCGAGGCGCTCCACCGCGCGGCGCCTCGCGGCTGTCGGACCGCCGAACCCGAGGACGAGGACCACGGGCCCCACCATGCCGGGCAGCACGTCCGCCAGTCCGTCATCCGTGCCGAGGTAGGGGAGCCCCGGGAGGCCACCGGTCCGGGCGTGGTCCGTGTAGCCCGCGAGCAGCCACCCGCCCGTACCGGCCGCATCCGCCACGACACGCGCGTGCTCGCCACCGCCAAGCAGCACGAGACGGCGGGTCACGCCGGGACCGGTGGCTTCCGGGGTGGATGCGGGGGCTGCCATGCCGCGATGATACGGCCCGCCCGCTCACCGGCTCGCCCATCGGTGGCCGCCGGATCCGGTGCCACGAGCACTGCACGGAGCGAGGGGTCAAGCGCCCGCCGCAGGGCGGCTGCAACCGCCGAGCCGTCTGCGGGGGCGTCCAGCACGTTCGCCTCGCGCCGCCGCCCCGCCTGGCGGTCGCCCACGTTGACCACCGGCAGGCGCACGGCAGGCGCCTCGATGAGCCCGCTGGAGCTGTTGCCGAGCATCGCGTCCGCCACCCGGAGCAGGCCCCAGTACCGGCGCTCCCCGAGCGCGCCAACGGCGACGCCCCCAACCTCCGCGGCCACCTCCTGCATCGTGCGGTTCACGGTCTCGCCCCCAGGATCCGGGTTCGGCAGCGTGACCACGTAGGTGGCCGGCACCTCGCGCATCGCCTCCGCGACGGCGAGGGAGGTGGCAGCGGCGTCCGTCTCCAGCGTCGCCGGGTGCACCGTGACCACGACCACGGGCCCGCGGTCCAGCGCGATGCCGAGGTCCGCGGCGAGCGACGCCCGATCAGGGAGGTCCGCTCGGTGCAGGTTGTCCAGCCCCGGCGCCCCCACGACGTGAACCGAGCCCGGATCCTCGCCAAGGGCGATCACGCGCCTCCGGTGCTCCTCGTGACTCACGAGGTGGAGGTGGGCAAGCTTGGTCACCGCGTGGCGCAGCGCGTCGTCGAACGCGCCGAACGTCTGCTCGCCACCGTGGAGATGGACGACGGGGACGCCCGCCAGCGTTGCCGCGAGGGCGGCGGCCGCGGTCTCCAGGCGATCCCCCACCAGCACGAGGGCACCTGGCCGGGCATCCCGCAGCCAAGCACCCACAGCTGCGAGCGCCCCGGCGGCCTGGGCATCCGCAGGGGGTGGCGGCGTGGCGCCGTCCACCGGCAGCCACGGCGCGAGGGCGACCGGGTCCCAGCCGTCGGCGCGGACGAGGTCGATCGTGGACCCGTGGGCGGGCGAGAGGTGCATGCCGCCGGCGACCACCACGGTCCGGAGCGAGGGCTGGGACGCGATCCCCGTGCAGACGGAGCGCAGGATTCCCCAGTCCTGGCGCCCCGTGGTGAGGACCGCGACCCGCCGCGGCACCGTGCTCACGCGTCACCCTCGATGTCGTCCGCGGTCACGAGCGCCCCCTGGCGGACCTGTCGGCCGACGCGCCTGCCAACGACCTCCGCGAGGCGGCGTGGCCGCAGGCCCGTGCCCGGGCGGAGGATGACGATGTCGTCCGCCGTGATCGTGGCTCCGGCCGCGAGCGCGCGCGCCCAGTGCAGGCTTCGACGCGCGACGGTGGCAACGTCGTGCTCCGCCGCCACTGGCCGCTTCCGTCCGTCGCCCAGCGCGACCTCCACGGCACGGATGCCCACCACCATCTCGGCGAAGGCGGCGGGCTCAAGCGAGGCCGCGTGGTCCGGGCCGGGCATCCGCCGGTCCAGCGTAAGGTGCTTCTCCACGAGCGCGGCTCCCGCAGCCACTGCGGCCAACGCCATCTCGATCCCGGGCGTGTGATCCGACCAGCCCACCGGCACGCCGAAGGCTCGTCGCAGCGTCTCGATCGCGCGGAGGTTCGCATCCGCGGGCCGTGCGGGGTAGCTGGAGACGCAGTGGAACAACGCGAGCGGTGGGTCGCCGGCCGCCCGGACCGCATCCACCGCGTCCGCCACCTCGGTCATGTTGGACATGCCCGTGGAGATCAGCATGGACCGGCCCATGCGGGCGACAACCTCGATGAACGGGGTGTTCGTCAACTCCCCGGATCCGACCTTGAAGGCCGGCACGTCCATCGCGTTGAGCAGGTGCGCGGAGGCCGCATCGAAGGGCGTGGACAGGAAGGCGATCCCGCGCGCCGCAGCATGCGCCGCCAGGATCGGCCATGCCTCCGCGGGCAGGGTCAGCCGCTCCAGCATCGCCCGCTGGCCGTCCTCCGCGGCGCCGGAGCGGCGCTGGTACTCGGCGGACGGAGCGCCTGCCGCGGCGAGGGCCCCGGGGTCGAAGGTCTGGAACTTGACGATGTCCGCGCCGGCGTCCACCGCCGCGTCGACCAGGGCGAGCGCGAGGTCAACGTCGCCGTTGTGGTTCACGCCGGCCTCGGCGATCACCACCACCGGGCCTGCACCCGCCACGAGGTCCCCGATGGGCACCGGGCGCACGGGGCGCGCGGCGAGGATCGCCTCGGCGGCCACCAGCTCGTGCTCCTCGTCGACGTCCACCGCGCGCTCCGCGGGCAGCTCGTGGCCCAGCGTGATCCCGGGCTGCACGAAGCGGCGCGAGGCCCGGAGGTCCGCCGGGGTCACCACGTAGAACGCGCCCGCGAGCAGGCGGTCCGGACCGGTCACGGCCACGGCCGCCACCAGGCCGCCGTCCTCGTTCGTGCCGTGGTGCCACGAGCCCGGGTGCACGGGCGCCACGGAGGTCACGCCCCGGCCGTCTGCCGCCCGGTGGCGCTCCACGGCGGCCACGACATCGGCGGCCTCCACGAGCGGAGACGTGGGCTGGAGCAGCACGAGCGTGGCGAAGTCCACGCCGAGCGCGTCCAGCGCATGGAGCGCCACGTCCAGCGACGTCGCGGTGTCCGTCGCCAGCCCCGCCGGGCGCCGTAGCACCTCGCCACCCCACGCCTCCGCCGTGGCCGCCACTGCATCGTCATCCGTTGAGCAGACGACGCGGTTGCCCGCCGCCATCCCGCCAAGCGCGGCAGCCGCCCCGAGCCCGGTGCGTACGGCGCGCCCCACGAGCGGGATGCCGCCCACCTCGCGCAGGTTCTTGCCGGGGACGCGCTTGCTCCCGCCGCGGGCGGGGACCAGGAAGAGGATGGGGCCGGTGCTGGTCATCGGGAGGGCAGCCACTCCAGGAGGTCCTGCGCGATCCTTTCCGCCGCAGGCCCGGGCTCGTAATGATGGGCGATGAACGCGGCACGCGCCTCGTCCGTGATCGCTCCGGCTGCCGCGGCGTCAAGGGCTGCGAGCAGCTCCGCCCCGTCCCGGACCGGCAGGGCGACCCCGGACGACACGTAGTCCAGCAGGTCGCCGCCGCAGATCCCGCTCGCGAGCAGGTTGGGCGTGCCCACGAAGACCGCCTCCGTGAGCACCGTCGAGTGGACCCCGAGGTGGGCGTCCGCTGCGGCCAGGAGCCGGTACAGGTCCACCTGCCTGACCACCGTGATGGGCGGGGGAGCAAACCCGCCGGCCGCGGCTGCAGCCTCGATGACGGCACGGTACGGGCCCTCGTCCGCCTCGGCCGGGTGGAGCTTGACCACCAGGTGGACGTTGGGGAGGGGGCGGTCGAACAGGCGGGCAAGCACCACCGGGTAGTGAAACCGGCGGTAGATCGTGCCCCAGGTGCCGGAGAGGACGACGAGCCGGTCCTTCTCGGCGATGCCCAGCTCCCGCCGCACGTCCGCCCGGTCCGACGCGGACGGCGCGTACATCTCCAGCCTGGGGGACCCGGCGACCACCACCTCGTCCTCGCGGTAGACGCTGTCGCCCACCAGCCGATCGTGCTCCCAGCGCCCGAAGACGTACGTGCGGTCCACGAGGTGGAGGTTGTCCGGGCGGGACCGGTGGATGTAGCCGCGGTGGTGGCGGTTGATCGTCCCGTGCTGCACCGCGGCGATGGGGACCCCCGCCCGTGACGCCGCCTCCATCCAGTCCTGCCGGTGGTACTCGTCGGCGAGGAGGACCGCCGCGGGCCGGAGGCGCCGCAGCATGCCCGCACAGCGCTCGATCGCCTGGTGCTGTAGGGCGAAGGCGCCACGGGTGAGGGCGGCGACGTCCGCGGCGAGCGCCGGACCAAGGTCAAGCCCCGCAACTGGAACGGGCACCGCCAGGCCGGCCAGGGCGGCGACGGCCCGGTCCTCCGCCGCGCAGTACGAGGGGTCCATGGGCACGTCCCGCAGCAGCACCGCGTCGTAGGGCAGGTGGCGTTCCGTGCCGGGGCCCGTCAGGTCCGCCATCGCGGCGTCGTCATATCGGCGGATGTTCCGCTCGAGCACGATCGGCTCGAGGCGGGTGCCGCGCAGGCGATCCTCGACGGGGCCGAGGTACGGGTTCATGCGCCGTGGTCCGGCAGGGGTGGCGACCACCTGGCGTGCGTGCGCGTGGACCACCAGGAGTCGCCGCTCCGGCTCCGCGGCCAGGCGGTCAACCCGTGCCCGGATGCCCGGCATCGTGGAGACGGGCCATGCCTCCAGGCCCACCGTGCGGAGCAGCCTGTGCACGATGCGATCCACGATGGGGGCCGTGCGCTCCACCCGGCGCACGGGCGGCTCGGCGGGCAGGGCGTCGGCATCCGGCGGCAGGATGATCTCCAGCCCGTCCGACCGGGCGAGGAGGCCCAGGATGTCACGGAGCGCGAGGTCCAGGCCGGGGTCCGCGATGATTCGCGCAGGCCGGTGGGTGGCCACCAGCTGCCGGACCAGGTGCGCCCACAGGACGCGCTCCTGGAGCCAGATCCAGTGGCGCAGGCGCACGCCGAACCACGCGGATGTCCGGCCAATGGTGAGGATGTCCACGACGCCGGTCGCGTCGGCCCAATCGTCCAGCAGGTTCGAGGTGAGGGCGATCGGGTCCAGCATGCCGAGGACCTCGTCCGCGGCGTCGCGGATGGTGATCGTGCCCGGGAGGTGGTC
>CAIYZX010000251.1 GCA_903930745.1 uncultured Chloroflexota bacterium
GACGTCTCGGGCTTCCTCCTCGTCGCCGCCGTCTCCGGCCTCGTCTACTTCATGACCGCCGAGGGCCGCGCCCAGCCGCTGGACTACTACAGCCGCCTGGCGGAGGCCTTCCTCAACGGCCGCTACTGGCTCACCGAGGCCCCCAGCTGGCTCAACGAGCTCATCCCCGCCGGCGACGGTCGCTGGTACATCGCGTACCCGCCCATGCCCGCAGTCCTCGCGATGCCCTTCGTGGCCCTCTTCGGCCGCGAGTTCCCCGCGCAGTGGTACAGCGAGTTCTACGCGGCCATCGCGATGGGCGTGGTCTACCTCGTCCTCGGCCGCCTCAACGCCAACCTGCGCGTCCGCGCTCGCCTCGGCCTCACCGCGGTCTTCGCCTTCGGCACCGTCTGGTGGTACATCGCGGTCTCCGGCTCCGCCTGGTACTTCGCCCACGTCTCGGCGGTCCTCTTCTTCGGCATCGCCCTCCTGTGCGCGCTGGATCGCAGACCCGCGTGGCTCGCCGGCCTCTTCCTCGGCCTCGCCGCACTGTCCAGGCTCCCCGTTGGCCTGGGCCTCCCGCTCGTGGCCGCCGCGCAGATCGGCATGCCCGGCCTCCGCGCCATCCGGACCATCGACTGGCGCATGGTTGGCCGCAACGCCCTCCTGTTCACGCTGGGCCTGGGCGTCCCCGCCGTCATCTACGTCCTGTTCAACGAGGCCCGCTACGGGACCCTCATGGACCAGAGCTACACAAGCATCCCGGGCGTGCTGGAGGACCCCATCTACGCGAAGCACGGGATCCTGTCCGTCTGGTACATCCCGCGCAACCTGTTCGCGATCCTGTTCCGCTCGTGGAACTACGTGGACGATGCGCCGTGGCTGCAGCCGTCCTGGTGGGGCCTGGGCATCTTCCTGACCACGCCGCTCTACGCCTGGCTGCTCCGCGGCCACATCCGCGACGCGCGCGTGGGCTGGGCGCTGCTCGCGGTCGCGATCATCAGCCTTCCGATCATCACGCACGGCAACGTGGGCATCAGCCAGTTCGGCTACCGGTTCAGCCTGGACTTCCAGCTGCCGCTGTTCGTGATCCTGGCCACGGTGCTGGGGCGCCGCTGGGACGGTCTCGCGAAGGTGGCGGGCATCGTGTCCATCGTGATCTGCGCGTACGCGCTCTGGGCGATCCGGAACGAGTTCGTCGCGTACTAGGCTGCGCCGGGCGGCGCCGATCCCGCCGAAGCGGACGACGCCGAGGCCCCAACGGGAGCTGCGGGGTCGTCGCCAGAGGCCGGCCAGTCCCACCGCCCAACCAGCGGCAGCACCACCATCACGCTGATGAGCTGCGCGAAGTAGCTGTACGCCGTCCAACGCTGGGCGAAGAAGAGGACGGCCATCCCCACGGTGCCCGCGACGAGCGCGGTGCGGACGTCGCGGTAGCGCAAGACCGCGATCACGACGAGGGCCGCAAGGCCCAGCAGCGCGCCGGAGAGCGTGGCCACCTCCCGCGAGGCGACGGGCCAGCCCATCTGCTGCGCGAAGACCCAGATGTTCCAGCCGTACACGTCCTCGTGGAAGCCGGCGAAGGCGGTGAGCGCCTTCACGTAGCCAACTGGCCCGGACATCGCCAGGAATGGCACGGACACCACGAGGAGGGTCGCGAGCATCGCCGCCAGGTACGGACGGAACGCCGCCCGGTCAACGCGGACGAGCCATGCGCTCCCCGCCACAACGAGCGGCAGGGCGGACTGCTTCGTGCCCATCGCCGCGGCCGCCATGACGCCGGCCAGGATCGCCCAGCGCCGCATCCCTGACCCGTCGGCCGCGGCATCGCGATTGCGGTCCACGGCGGCCACCGCCACGATGTAGAAGGCGATCATCGCCCCGGCGCTCGTGTCGTTGCTGTTGTCGCCCACGAGGTTCACCAGGTTCGCGAGACCGGCATACAGGGCGAGCATCGGGACGGCGAACGGGTGGCGGCCCCGCACTGCCAGGACGCCCACGACAAGCATGAGACCCCAGGCGAGCACCGTCTCCGTCAGGTGCACGCCCGAATGGCCCATGAGGAGATAGCCGGGGAGGTGGAGCAGCAGGTTCACGGGCGGGTAGGGAAACGGGGCGCCGGGCGGGCGCGACGACTCGTAGTAGTGGTCGTACGGGTTGCCGCCGCCCAGGAAGACC
>CAIYZX010000252.1 GCA_903930745.1 uncultured Chloroflexota bacterium
CAACAGGGATGCATCCGCGCGCCGCAGCGCGACACGCACCTTGGCGAGCAGCACCGGCCCGGAGAGCGGCTTTGTGAGGTAGTCGTCCGCCCCGGCCTCCAGGCCCGCGAGAATCTGGGCGTCCGAGCCCAGCATGGAGATCGCGATCACCGCGGTCCGCTGGTCGTCCTCGCGGATCCGCTCGATGAGCTGGATGCCGCTGAGGCCCGGCATGCGGACGTCCGTCAGGATGAGGTCAAACGGGGGATCCGCCTCGTTGAACGCGTCAAGGGCCGCGAGCCCGTCCGCGACCGTTGTGACGGACCAGCCTGCGTCGGCGAGCGTCGCCTCAAGGTACCGCCGGCCAAACGGGTCGTCGTCGGCAACCAGGATGCGAACCATCAGACAACGGCCTCCACTTCGAGACGACTCCGCACGGCGATGAGAGCGGTCCGCGCGGCCAGGTGCTCCGTGCGCAGGCGATCGGCTAGACGTGCGAGATAGGTGGTGCTTGGCCGCCGGTCGGCGGCGGTCTCAATGGTACGCGCCACGAGGGAGAGCTCGTCGGCACCGAACGACGCAGCTGTGCCGCGGAGCCGGTGGGCAAGCTCTCCGGCGACCTCGATACGGCCGTCCGCCAGGGCCGCCAGCACCCCGGCGACCGCGTCGTCGGTCACCTCGAGCAACAGGTTGGCGAACTCCAGCGCACGGCGTGGACCGCCCGCATCGAGGGCCTCCTGCAGCACCGGCGGCAGCACCGCCAGGCTGGCGGCAGGCGCTGCGGGCGGGGTTGGAACATGGACACCCGAGCCGGCCCCCGTCACCGCGTGGGTCCGCAGCATCGCCGGCGAGCGGAAGGCGAAGGGGCGTGCGCCTCCCGCGCCCGGGCTGCCGTGCGACGCCTCCCCGGTTGCGCTTGCGCCACCTGCATGCCCGTCATCGGTCACTCCGCACCAGAGCGCCACCAGGCGTCGCAGGTCACCGGAGCGGAAGGGCTTGGCCAGGTGGCCGTCCATGCCGGCCTCCGTGCACTTGCGCCGCGAGTCCTCGAAGGCATCGGCGGAGACCGCGACGATGGGCACTGTCCGTACGGGCCCGGTCCCCCGTGCGCGCACCTCGCGGGTTGCCGCCCAGCCATCCCTGCCCGGCAGATGCAGGTCCATCAGGACGAGGTCCGGCACGTCGTCCTGTCCTGCCGTGAGCAGCCTCGTGACCGCCTCACCGCCGTCGGCCGCCGTCTCAACGGTGCACGCCAGCCCCTCGAGCATCATCCGGGCGATCTGGCGCCCCGCCGGGTCGTCATCCACCACGAGGATGCGCGGCGCGCCGGCTCGGCGCGGCACGTCCGCGGGCGCGCGCAGCACGTGCAGCGTTGAGCCGCCCGCTGCCCCGACGAGGCCACCGCCCGCCGATCCGGCCCGCCGCTCTCCCACCTGGCTGGACGGCACGGGTGGCCGCTTCGCCGCGGCGTGGACGGACAGGGGCAGCGGCGGCAGCGTCACGACCATCCGCGTCCCGGCGCCCGGGCTGCTGTGGACCACGATCTGGCCGCCCATCACCGCCACGAGGCCATGGGCGATCGCCAGCCCCAGGCCCGTGCCTCCGTAGCGCCTCGCCGTGGAGGCGTCCGCCTGGAAGAAGGGAGTGAAGAGCGACCCGATGGTGGACTCGTCCATCCCGATGCCCGTGTCCACCACCTCGATCGCCAGCAGCAGCGCGTCCATGCCGGCTCGGACGGTGATCCCGCCCTCCGCGGTGAACTTGACCGCGTTGCCCACCAGGTTCCCCACGACCTGCGTCACGCGTCCCGGGTCCAGCGGCATCGTTGGCGGGAGGTCCCCGGAGAGCTCCAGGTCCAGGGAGATGCCGCGGTCCGCGGCCCGCGCCGCATGCAGGGCCACCACCTCGCCGAGCAGGCTGCGGATGTCCACGTCCGCCCGCTCCAGCTCGATGCGCCCGGCCTCCACCTTGGAGAAGTCCAGGACCTCGTTGACCGTGTCCAGCAGGCGCTCGGCAGACCTTGCCAGCACGTCCAGGCGGCCACGGGTCTCCGCTGATGTCTCCGTGCCCAGCAGCAGGTCGATGGTCCCGATGATCCCGTGGAGCGGTGTCCGCAGCTCGTGGCTCATCGCCGCGAGGAACTCGCTCTTCGCCTGGTTCGCAGACTGCGCCTGGGCCGCAAGCTCCGACGCCCGCTCCGCCGCGTGCTGCAGCTCCGTGTTGGCGATCGCGAGATCCGACGCGATGGCCTCGCGTTCCAGCTCACCGCCGGCCCAGCGGGCCACCAGGCGCAGGAACTCGATGTCCGCGGGCTGGTATGGGCCGCGCCGCGCCTTGGGACTGGAGAACGAGAGGGTCCCAAAGACGCGCCCGGACTGCAGCACCGGGACGCCAACGTAGGCGTTGAGGCCCCGCTGCACGCGAGCCGGATGCCGCTTGAACCGCGACGTGGCGAGGCGGGGCAGGGCAAGCACCTCGCCGGTCCGCGCCACCTCGGCGCCCAGCGCGAGGTCGCCCGCGAGGACCTGGCCGCGCTGGAGGCGTGGCACAGGAGACCGGACCTCGAGCACCTGCAGACCCTCGGCGGTGCTCCGGGTCAGCAGGCCCGTGCCAGGCCCGAAGCGCTTCGACATCAGCTCCAGCAGGCGGGCGGTCTTCGCGGAGAAGTCCAGGTCCGCGGC
>CAIYZX010000253.1 GCA_903930745.1 uncultured Chloroflexota bacterium
GGGCTTCCTGCCACTTCCGGGCGATGCCTCGCTCTACATCGAGGTCTCCCCGGGCATCGAGATCAACCGGCTGACGGACATCGCGCTCAAGAGCACGCAGGTCAAGCCGGGCATGCAGATCATCGAGCGGTTCTTCGGCCTGCTGGAGATCCACTCGCCGTCCCAGGCGGAGGTCCGCGCCGCGGGCGCCGCGATCCTGGCGGAGCTGGGCCTCAACGAGTCGGACCGCATCAAGCCGCGGATCCTCTCGTCCCAGATCATCCGCAACCTGGACGACCACCAGGCCCAGCTGATCAACCGCACCCGGCACGGGCACATGATCCTGGGCGGGCAGTCGCTCTACATCCTGGAGATGGAGCCCGCCGCCTACGCGCCGCTCGCGGCGAACGAGGCGGAGAAGGCAGCGAACATCAACATCCTCGAGGTCCGGTCGTTCGGCTCCATGGGCCGCGTCTACCTGGGCGGCGAGGAGCGGGACATCGACGTGGGCTGGCGTGCTGCCGTGGCCGCGATCGAGGGCCTGGACGGCCGGGACGCGAAGGCGTGACGGCGAGCCGGTCCACTGACGGACCGGCGATCAACCGCAGAACCACGCGACGGCCGCCCGGCCGCCGCGCCAAGCACAAGAGCACGGAGAGGGTCCGATGGCAGACGCACTGGGCATGATCGAGGCCCGCGGGTTCGCCGCGGTGGTCGAGGCCGCTGACGCGATGGTCAAGGCCGCGAAGGTTGAGCTGGTTGGCTACGAGAAGACCGGCGGCGGCTACGTGACCGCCATCGTCCGCGGCGACGTCGCGGCCGTGAAGGCGGCGGTGGACGCCGGCTCCCGCAGCGCCACCAAGGTTGGCGAGGTTGTGGCGACGCACGTCATCGCCCGCCCGCACGCGAACGTGGATGCCGTGCTGCCCCTGGGCCGCGCGGACGAGGCCCGGTCCGAGCTCGGCTGACGCCGGGTCCGGTCAGGACCCTCTCGGGGGACGGGCACGCCGCTCGTCCCCCGGACCGGTCAGGAGAGAGCTGCATGCTTTTGGGACGCATCGCGGGCACCGTGGTGGCCAGCCGCAAGGAGCCCCTCATGGAGGGGTGGCGCCTGCTCGTCGTGCAACAGCTGGGCGTGGACAACAAGCCCACCGGCGCCTACGTGGTGGCCACGGATGCCGTGGGCGCGGGCGTGGGCGAGGTGGTCCTCTACGCGTCCGGCTCATCCGCGCGCCAGACGGAGGTCACCAAGGACCGCCCCTGCGACGCCGTGATCATGGCGATCGTGGACACCTGGGAGCTCGGCGGCACCGAGGTCTACAAGAAGTAGCGTGATGGACGACCGCGAGATCGCCGACATCATCGACCGCGTCCGGCGCCGCTACGGCGAGCCGGGCCCGCAGCTCGCCCGCCAGGCGGCGGTCCGGGCGGAGCTCAACGCGCCCGCCGGGGCGCAGCTGGGCGACGGAGTCTTCGCGCGCCTTGACGAGGCGGTCGCGGCGGCCAAGGCCACGTACCAGGCCACGCGCCTGGACCCGGACCTGCGCCGGCGCATGATCGACGCGATCCGGGCGGCGGCCGTTGACCAGGCGGAGGCGCTCGCCCGCCTCGCCGTTGAGGAGACCGGTCTCGGCCGGGTGGACGACAAGACGGCGAAGAACCGGCTGGTCGCGCTCAAGACGCCGGGTCCCGAGGACCTCGAGGTCCTGGCGGTCTCCGGCGCCAACGGGATGATGCTCACCGAGTGGGCGCCCTTCGGCGTGATCGGGTCCATCAGCCCGGTCACCAACCCGGCGGCCACGATCATCAACAACACCATCTCCATCGTGTCCGCGGGCAACGCGCTGGTCTTCAACGCGCACCCGTCCGCGCGGCGCACGTCCAACGCCGCGGTCCGCCTGGTCAACCGGGCGATCGTCTCCGCGGGCGGCCCCCCCAACCTCGTGACGTCCGTCGCGGAGCCCACCATCGAGAGCGCCCGCGCGCTCATGACGCACCCGGACATCCGCGTGCTGCTCGTGACGGGCGGTCCGGGCGTGGTCCGCGAGGCGCTCAAAACGGACAAGCGGGCGATCACCGCCGGCCCCGGCAACCCGCCCTGCGTGGTGGACGAGACCGCGGACGTGGAGAAGGCGGGCGCCGACATCGTGCGTGGCGCCTCGTTCGACAACAACATCGTCTGCACGGACGAGAAGACCGTCATCGCGCTCGCGCCCATCGCGGAGCGGCTGGTCCGGTCCATGGCCCGCAACGGGGCGTACGTCCTGGCGGAGCACGAGCTGCGGCGCCTGGAGCGCGTGATCTTCACCGATGACGCCCTGGTCCCCGGCAAGCCCGCGCACATCAACACGGCCTGGGTGGGGCGCGACGCCTCGCGGATCCTCGCGGAGATCGGCGTCCGGCCGTCCGTGGAGCCGCGCGTGCTCGTCGCGGAGGTCCCCGCGGATCACCCGCTGGTCTGGACGGAGCAGATGATGCCCATCCTGCCGGTGGTGCGGGTCTCGTCCGTTGACGCGGCGATCGACCTCGCGGTCCGCTCGGAGCACGGGTTCCGGCACACGGCGTCCATCCACAGCACGAACGTCGAGACCATCACGCGCATGGCGCGGGCGATGAACTGCTCCATCTTCGTCACGAACGGGCCCAACTTCACGGGCCTGGGCGAGGGCGGCGAGGGGTTCGCCACGGTCTCGATCGCCTCGCCGTCCGGCGACGGGATGACCCGTCCGCGGACCTTCTCGCGTGAGCGGCGGATCACCGTCGTGGGCGCGCTGCGGATCGTCTAGGCGATGGCGAAGACGGCCTCCTCCCCCACTGCCGAGCGCGCGGCTTCGGCTTCGGCGCAGGCGGACGCACGGCCCATGGAGCCGGCGCTCGCCGTGCTGGAGCTCGCGTCCATCGCGGTGGGGATCGAGGCCGGTGACGCCATGGTCAAGCGCTCCCCGGTGGACGTGCTGCTGGCCGGGACCATCCACCCGGGCAAGTACGTCCTCCTGGTCGCGGGCCATGTGGCGGACGTGGAGGAGGCCTACGAAGCCGGCCTCGCGGTTGGCGAGTCCTGCCTCGTGGACACCGTCCTGCTCCCCAACGTGCATCCCGCAGTGGTCGCGGCCCTGCGGGGCGCGCGACGTGCCAGCACCGGCGAGGCGCTGGGCGTGATCGAGACCGCCACCATCGCGGCCACCGTTGAAGCGGCCGATGCCGGGCTCAAGGGCGCGGACGTCGCGCTGCTGGAGCTGCGCGTGGGCGATGGGATCGGCGGCAAGGGCTATCTCCTGTTCGACGGCACGGTGGCGGACGTGGAGGCCGCGGTGGAGATCGCGATCGCACGCGTCTCGGATGGCCTGCTGGGCTCCGTGCCCGGTGGCCGCGCGCCCATCGGCCGGGTCATCGCGCAGCTCCACCGCGAGATGCGCACGGAACTGGAGGCGGACGCCCGCCTTGGGGCCCGCCTGGGCCGGCGCGGGGAGGCGTAGACGATGCAGCTGGCTCGCGTGACCGGGACCGTGGTGGCCACGATCAAGGCGGACAACATGGACGGGATCCGGCTGCTGATCGTGCAGCCGCTGACCAAGGAGCTGGCGCCCGTGGGGCAGCCGGTGGTGGCAGCAGATGCGCTGGACACGGCCGGGCCCGGGCAGCTGGTCTACATCGTGGCCGCGCGCGAGGCTGCGGAGGCGATGCCGAACAGGTTCGTCCCGGTTGACCACGCGATCGTTGGCATCGTGGACGCGGTGGAGAAGCTCTGATGAAGATCGGCCGCGTGAGCGGGACCGTGGTCTCCACCATCAAGGCGCCCATCTTCGAGGGGCGGGCAATGCTGGTGGTGGACCTCCTGGAGCCCGATGGCCGCCCGTCCGGCGGCTACCTCCTCGCCCTGGACACCGTGGGTGCGGGCGCCGGCGAGACGGTGCTGCTGCTCGATGAGGGCGGCTCCGCGCGCCAGGTGATCGGCGAGACGGGCGGGGGCCCGCTGCGGACCGTGATCGTGGGGATCATCGACGCCATCGACGGGCCTGCGGCCGGCTGAGCGCGGCCCGCGAACAGGCCGGCCGCTCGGCGGACACTCCCGAGGCGAAGCGACCTGAGGCTGCCACAGACGACAGGCATTCACGGCAGTCCAGACTGCGCTGGCTCGAGACTGTCGAGCGCCGCGTCGCTGATCCGAGCGTAGATCTCAGGAGAACGGCCGCCACAGCCGAAGCCTGCGCTGACGACACCGATGATGGCTGCGCTGCCATCATCGAGAACAACTGGGCCGCCGCTATCTCCGGCGCACGTGCCCTCGCCCTCACGGCCGGGGATCGCACATATGATCGATGACGCATCGGTATCGTATCCGGCGCTCGGCGCGGAGCAGGTCCCAGGATCGACCACGCGAAGATGAACCCCGCGCGCCGTGCACCCCTGAACGTCCCGACCAGGTTGCGTCCAGGTCCAGGCCACCACTGCGGCACCTGCCCACACCTGTGTCAATTGCGCCAGCGGGCGCGCGGAGCCGGCGGAGGGTCCGGCCAGTCGCAGTCCCGCTAGATCGGACTCCAGATGCCCTGCCACGTGAGCCGGCGACAGCAGCACCTCAACCACGCGCCGCCGCACGGCAGTTGGTGGAGGTGCGGTGCACAGGTCCGCGATGCCCACAACCAGGTCAATCTGCCTTGGAGCGCCATCAACGCAGTGCGCCGCCGTGACTGCCAGGTTGGGGCGGACCAGCACGGCGGTGCACGTCTGGTACGCGAACAGAGGCACTCCTGACGGGACGGTGCTGGAGACCACGACCGCAAGACCGGGGTCGCTCGGGATGTCGGGTGCCAGCGCCGGGCCGAGAACGGCCAGGGCAACCATGGCGGTCAGCGCAGATACGCCGGCGCGGCCGACCACTGCGCTAGTTTGCCGCGACGCTGAGCCAGACGGGCAGGACCGTCTCGTAGAGCCTCCCCTCGCTGGTGTAACGGATGCGTATTCCGTCGATCCTGCCGCCCTTACCGTCGAGCCGTACGCCCACGAGCAGCTGGAGTCGATCGGCGTCCCCGGCGCCCGCGGAAGCGCCCTGGACAGCGATCGTCGGCACGCCGTCAGGCGGGAACCCCGCTGCGGTCCCAACGGCTTGAATGCTCGGGCGGCTGGCCACGATGGCCACCACGGTGACATCGCCCTGCATCTGAGCCACCGTTGCGGACTCGAGGATGGCTTCGGCACCTGCAGCTGGCCGCCGCAGGTACACACCCCACGTGCTGGTTTGACCAACTTCGCGTCGTACCTCGACACCGGCCACGACATCAGAGGCCAGCGGGCCGCCGGACTCGGCGGCCCGCTGGCCTGTCACTACCGCGGTAACGATGGATGCCGCAGCCACGACCGCCACGGTGATCGCCGTGAACTGGAGGAGCCTAGGAACCGACAACGGTCACCCCACCGGCTTCGGGGTAGTCGTTCGTGCCGCAAATAGAGCCGCTCGCGAGAAACGTCCAACTCTGCTTGGCAACCGTGGTGAAGCCGGTGGAGGACTGGAGATCGATTCCGATGCCTGCCGAGACATCGTAGCCGTTGCTCCAGGTGACCGCCTTGTGGTCGTCGATCTCAGGTTTGTCGCCACTCAAGTAGGGAGAGCAGTTCGCAGCCGCCGGGTAGCTCGCGGCCGTGTAGTACTGGTGCCCGCCGATCCAGCGCTTGGTCTTGGCGAGATACCAGCTCTGGCTGCCGCCCTGGTCGTACCAGCAAATGTCGTAGTACTTGCCCAGCTCGAATCTCGTCTGGTGAACCCGCTTGACGTTGACCGGATCCGTCGCGATGTTGATGGTCGCCGTCGAGCCGGTCACCGTCGTCCCTGACGCGGTGAAGGACCCGAAGGCGCCCGTAAGCGAGTAGCCCACGCCAAGGGTGGATGTCGAGCCAGCCTCGTACACCCAGTCGACGTTGGTCTTCGTATGGGTATAGGTCTCGGCGATGGAGTCCCAGTATGTCCCGATCGTTGACTGCAGGCTCTCCGTGCACGTGGTCTTGGCTGTCGGCGCGGCGACACCATCCTGGGTGCGCGCGGCCCCGCCGAGAACGATCTCGGCATCAGTTGGACCGTCGCTGAGCCGAGAGGCGTCTGCAGGTGTCCCCGCCGAAGCCGCGTCGGCATGCGCAGTGAAGGACCAGCTGGCGAAGCCATCGGCGGAATCGACGAGCACCTGGAAGTTGACTCGGCCCGATGACCCGACATACGCACCAATCTGGACCGCCGGGTCGACTCGGATGGCAAACCGGCCTGACATGTTCGTGGTGCCGCGGCCAACCGGCACCATCTTGACCTGATCTCCGGGTTTCATCGACGCGAGCATGTCTTCACTCGCGGTCGCGAGCACCACGGCCTCGACGCCTTCGGCGGCCCGGCCAGCCGAGTCGCGGACCGTGCCAGCGACGAGAGTCTGTCCGGTCAGCCCGGCCGAATCTGCGACGCCCGGAAAGTGGCTCGCCGGCGGCGCGGCTGCAGCGGACGGCACCGTCGTCGCGGCAAGGAAGGCCAGCGTGGCGGCGGAAGCCAGACGAGGACCCATGTCCTCTCCCCCCAATCTCTCTCGCGCCCGAGGCGGACGCTATGTGCATGCAATCTCTGTGGCGCGGGCGCCGTCCATCAGTGCCATTAGCCATGATGTCTGAGGTCCGGTGGGGCAGTAGGTGGGGGCCGGCCACGCGCTGGACAGGGCCGTGCCAGGGATGCTCGTCAACATCGCGCCCGCCCGTCCGGCGGCTACCTCCTCGCCCTGGACACCGTGGGTGCGGGCGCCGGCGAGACGGTGCTGCTGCTCGATGAGGGTGGCTCCGCGCGCCAGGTGATCGGCGAGACCGGTGGGGGCCCACTGCGGACGGTGATCGCGGGGATCATCGACGCCATCGACGGGCCCGCGGCCGGCTGAGTCGGCCTCCGAGCGAAGCCCGCAGCCGGGAGTACGCTGGGCGCCATGAGCGCCCACGAGCCAGGGACCGTCAATCCGCTCGCCGCCGCCGGGTTTGGCGCGGGCGCGGATGCCTACGAGCGGGCGAGACCCACCTATCCGCCGGACGCGGTGGCCGCGCTCGTGGAGCGGCTGGACCTGCGCGAGGGCCGGACCGTGCTGGACCTGGGCGCGGGCACGGGCAAGCTCACGCGGCTCCTCGCCCCCACCGGTGTGCGGGTCCTGGCCCTGGAGCCCGTGGCGGCGATGCGCGCCAAGCTGGCCGCGGCCGTCCCGCAGGCGGAGCTCCTGGACGGCACCGCGGAGGACATCCCGCTCCCCAACGGGTCCGTTGACGCGGTGGTCGTTGGCCAGGCGTTCCACTGGTTTGACGCGGTCCGCGCGCTCAGCGAGATCCACC
>CAIYZX010000254.1 GCA_903930745.1 uncultured Chloroflexota bacterium
CCCCTTCGAGGAGGGCCGCGCGATCGAGGAGGGCAAGGGCCAGGCCTTCAAGGTGGAGATCCTGGACGACCTGGCCCGCAAGGCCCAGGAGTCCGGCACGCCGATGCCACCCACCACGTTCTACGAGCACGGCCCGTTCAGTGACCTGTGCAAGGGTCCGCACGTGGAGTCCACGGGCCACATCGGCCCCTTCAGGCTCCTCTCCGTGGCCGGCGCCTACTGGCGTGGCGACGAGAAGCGCCCGATGCTCCAGCGCATCTACGGGACCGTCTGGGAGACGCAGGAGCAGCTGGACCAGTATCTCTGGCGCCGCTCCGAGGCCAAGAAGCGCGACCACCGCAAGCTCGGGGCGCAGCTGGACCTCTTCTCGTTCCACGACGTGAGCCCTGGCGCCGCCTTCTGGCACCCCAAGGGCCAGCGCGTCTGGCGCACGCTGGAGGCCGCCGTCCGCGAGGTCCAGGACCGCCGCGACTACACGGAGATCTCCACCCCAATGGTGGTGAGCCAGCGCCTCTGGGAGGCATCCGGCCACTGGGCGCTCTACAAGGAGAACATGTTCCTGATCGAGAGCGAGGGGCAGACGTACTCGCTCAAGCCGATGAACTGCCCCGAGTCCACGATCATCTACAAGACCCACCTACGCTCGTACCGCGACCTGCCGCTGCGCTTCAGCGAGTTCGGCCGGCTCCACCGCAACGAGCGCTCCGGCACGCTCTCCGGCCTCACCCGCGTCCGCCAGTTCATCCAGGACGACGGCCACATCTACGTGCGCCCGGACCAGCTGGGCGACGAGATCGCCGCGCTGATGGGCGAGGTCTCGGAGATCTACGGCTGGTTCGGCCTGAAGCCCGAGGTCAAGTTCGGCACGAAGCCCGCGAAGGCGCTGGGTGACCCTGCGCTCTGGGAGAAGGCCGAGGACCTGATCCGCGAGGCGCTGGACCGCTCCGGGCTGCCGTGGACCCTCAAGCCCGGCGACGGCGCGTTCTACGCCCCAAAGATCGACATCCACATCGAGGACGCCCTCGGCCGCAGCTGGCAGACCGCCACCATCCAGGTGGACCTCACGATGCTGCCGGAGCGGTTCGACCTCTCCTACATCGGCGAGGACGGCCAGCCCCAGCGGCCCATGGCCATCCACCGCGCCATCTACGGCTCGCTGGAGCGGTTCATCGGGATCCTGGTGGAGCACTTCGGCGGGGCGTTCCCGCTCTGGCTGGCGCCCGTGCAGGCGGTGATCGTCCCGATCGCGGACCGGCACGTGGAGCCCGCGAGGGAGCTGGCCGCGGAGCTCAAGGCCGGCGGCCTGCGCTTCGTGGAGGTGGACGACTCCAACAACCGCATGAACAACAAGATCCGCCTGGCGCAGGGCCAGAAGGTCCCGTACATGCTCATCCTGGGTGACCGCGAGGTGGAGTCCCGGACCGCGTCCGTGCGCAGGCGCGACGGCGCGCAGGAGCAGGGTGTGACCTGGGCGGACCTGGCCGAGCGGCTTGGCGACGAGGTGCGCAACCGCCGCCTGGGGTAGGGTCCGGGAGGGTGCGGCGATCGTTGCGACCGCTCGAACGCTCGTGCTATCCTCCCGCGGCGACCGCACAGGTTGTCTACGCGTGCGCGCGCAAATCGCACAGTCCAGCAACAGGAACGAAGGGGCAACACCATCAGCCGAGATCTCCGCGTCAACCAGATGATCCGCGTCCCCCAGGTCCGGGTTGTCGATGAAGATGGCCAGCAGCTCGGCGTCATGCCGACCTACCAGGCGCTCGGAATGGCGCAGGAGCGGGGGCTCGACCTCGTTGAGGTCGCGCCGATGGCGTCACCTCCCGTCGTCCGCTTTCTCGATTTTGGCCAGTACAAGTACGAGCTGACCAAGCGCGAGAAGGAGGCGAAGCGGAAGCAGCGTTCGGTGGAGTTCAAGGAGGTTCGCCTCACGCCGAAGATCGGCACGGGCGACTTCGACACGAAGGTCCACCGGGCGATCGAGTTCCTCGAGGATGGGGACCGGATCAAGGTCACCGTCCGCTTCCGTGGCCGTGAGCTCACGCACCCGGAGATCGGCCGGAACCTGCTCGCCAAGTTCGGCGATGCGGTGAAGGATCACGGCACGATCGACAGGGCGCCCGCGCTCGAAGGCAAGTCGATGTTCATGACGCTCGCCTCGGTCCACAAGCCGAGGGTCCACGAGCACCGCAACCCGGCGGCCGGGGAGGGGGGCGACAAGCCCGCCAAGGCCCCGGCCACACCCACGCCCACCGCTCCGGCGGCCGAGGCGGCAGCAGGAGAGTGAGGCCAGCGTGCCGAAGATGAAGACCCACAAGGGGGCCCAGAAGCGCATCGGGGTCACCGGGTCCGGGAAGTTCATCCGGGTGAAGTCCTGGCGCGGACACCACCTTGAGCTCAAGTCATCGCGCCGCACCCGTCGGTATGCCGGCAAGTCTGTGATCGGGCCCGAGAGCCAGGAGCAGATCCGCGGCATGCTGCCGTACGCGTAGGAGCGTCCGATGGCACGCGTCAAGCGGGGCGTCACCGCCCACAAGCGCCACAAGCGCCTGTTCAACGAGGCCGAGGGCCGCAAGGGCACGCGTCGCAAGCTGGTCAAGGCGGCGACCGAGGCCCAGCTCCACGCCCTCGCGTATGCCACCCGTGACCGGAAGCAGCGGAAGCGCGACATGCGCGCCCTCTGGATCATCCGCATCAACGCGGCGGCGCGCCTGAACGGCCTCAGCTACAGCAAGTTCGTCGAAGGCCTCAAGCGGGCCGGCGTGGCCCTGGACCGCAAGGTCCTCGCGGACATCGCCGTCCGCGATGCGGGGACCTTCGGCAAGATCGCCGAGGTCGCCCGCGGCGCCTGACCGCAGAGGTCAACGCACCAGCCCGGACCCTCGACGTCAATGACGCTCGGGGGTTCGTGATTCCCGGGACCGGCGCGGACACCCGTCCCCTCCGGCCCACCGCCCTCCACGAGACTCCAGGGAGCCCATGGACCTCGCCCAGCTGACATCGGACCTCCAGGCGCTGCGCGGGCGCGCGGTGGACGCTGCCGCCACCGCCGCCGATACCGCCGCCCTCGAGGAGCTCGACATCTCCGTCCTCGGGAAGAAGGGCGAGCTGACCGCGGTCCTGCGCGGCATCGGCGCGCTTCCCGCAGAGGACCGGCCCAAGGTGGGCGCCATCGCCAACGACGTGCGGATGGCGGTGGAGGCCGCGCTCGCGGCGTCGCGCACCCGCCTCGGCGGTGCCGAGATGGCCGCCCGCCTCGCGGCGGAGGCCGTGGACGTCACCACGCCCGGCCGCCCGGTGCGCCGTGGTTCGCTCCATCCCATCGTGGAGACGGCGCGCGAGATCGCCCGTGTCTTCGCCCAGTTCGGCTTCCAGGTCTACGAGGGGCCGGAGATCGAGGACGACGTCACGAACTTCCAGATGCTCAACATCCCGCCGGACCATCCTGCGCGCGACCTGTGGGACACGCTCTACCTGGACCTGGACGGCCGCCTGCTGCGGACCCACACCAGCCCGGGCCAGATCCGCGTGATGCACAAGGAGCAGCCGCCGATCCGCGCACTCCTGCCCGGACGCTGCTTCCGGTACGAGGCGGTGGACGCCAGCCACGCATCGGAGTTCTTCCAGGTGGAAGGTCTCATGATCGACGAGGGCACGTCCATGGCGGACCTGAAGGGTCTCCTGGACCAGTTCGCCCACGCCATGTTCGGCGAGGGCCGCGCAACGCGCTTCCGCCCCGGGTACTACCCGTTCACGGAGCCGTCCGTGGCCTTCGACATCCTGTGCGTCATCTGCAACGGGGAGAAGTGCCCGGCCTGCAGCCGCACCGGCTGGATGACCATCCTGGGCGCCGGCATGGTGCACCCGGTGGTGCTGCGCTACGGCGGCATTGACCCGGAGCGCTACCAGGGCTTCGCCTTCGGCATGGGCGTCGAGCGCATCGCCAACCTTCGCCATCACGTCATCGACCTCCGCGCCTACATGGAGGACGACCTGCGCTTCCTCGGAGGCTTCCGGTGAGAGTCCCCCTGTCCTGGCTCCGCGAGTTTGTCGACGTCCAGCTCACGCCCGAGCAGCTCGCCGAGCGGCTCACCCTCCTGGGCATGGAGGTCAAGCACATCGAGCGCTGGGGCGCAGACTGGCAGAACGTGGTCACCGGCCGCCTCCTGACGGTTGAGAAGCACCCGCGCGCCGATCGCCTCAGCCTCACCACCGTCACCTTCGACGACGGCAACGAACCCCTGCAGATCGTCTGCGGCGCGACCAACATCGCCCCCGGCCAGACGATCCCGGTCGCGCTGCCGGGTGCCGTGCTGCCCGGCAACCGCCGCATCGAGCGCGCAGAGAAGATGGGCGTCGTCTCCAACGGCATGCTCTGCTCCGGCGACGAGCTCAAGCTCACCGCGGACTCCGACGGGATCCTGATCCTCCCTGCGTCCACGCCCCTGGGCCGCTCGCTCGTGGACCTCTACGGTGACGTGGTCCTGGACGTGGACGTGAAGCCGAACCGTGGCGACGCGCTGTCGGTCCTTGGCCTCGCCCGCGAGGTTGCCGCCGCCACGCGCCAGCAGGTCCGCCAGCCGGTGATCGAGGTGGAGGAGGGGAGTGGCCCCGCCACGTCCGCCCGCCTCGCGGTGGAGGTCCGCGACCCTGACCTGTGCACCGGCTTCGCCGGCCGCTGGGTGAGCGGCGTGCAGATCGGCCCGTCCCCGGACTGGGTCCAGATGCGCCTCCTGGCCGCCGGCCAGCGCCCGATCAGCAACGTGGTGGATGTGTCCAACTACGTGATGCTGGAGCTGGGCAAGCCCATCCACACCTTCGATGCCGCCGCGATCCACGCGGGCGCGGACGGCCGCCCCACCATCGTCGTGCGTCGAGCCGTCGAGGGTGAGGAGCTGGAGACGCTGGACCACGTCAAGCGGACGCTCTCGTCCGAGACGCTGCTCATCGCGGACCCCGAAGGGGCGCTCGCGGTGGCCGGCGTCATGGGTGGCGCCACGTCCGAGGTCTCGGACGCCACCACGGACATCGTGATCGAGTCCGCGATCTTCGACCCGGTCAGCATCCGCCGGACGGCGCAGCGGCTTGCCCTGCGCTCCGAGGCGTCCAGCCGGTTCGAGAAGGGCCAGGAGCCGCGCATGGCGCGTCTCGGCGCCGATCGCACCGCCCAGCTGATCCGCGAGTGGGCGGGCGGCGAGGTTGCGCCGGGCGCGGTGGACGTGGCACCGGACGTGCCCGGTCCCTCGCGCGTGGCGTTCCGCCCCGCGCGCATCAACCGCCTCCTCGGCACGCAGCTGAGCGCGGACGAGCAGGCGGACCTCCTCGCCCGCGTTGGCGTGGAGACGGAGCCGGCGGCGACCGATGACCGCATCGCCATCGCCCGCAAACCGGATCCGCTGGACGTCACGCCGGGGCCCGGCTCCGCGCTGACCGCGCTCGTGCCCACCTGGCGCCGCGACATCGTCATCGAGGCGGACGTCGCCGAGGAGATCGCCCGCGTCCGCGGCTACGAGCTCGTCCCGTCCGTCACGCCGGACACGTCCATGCCGGTCTTCCGGCCGGATCCGCTGGAGGTCCGCGATCTCGTTCGTGAGACGCTCGCCGGCGCCGGCCTCACGGAGATCGTCACCACGGCGCTCGTCTCCCCGAAGCACGTGGAGACGTTCGTCTACCGCACCGAGGTCCCGTCCGTGGGCGACGAGCCCGCGCCCGGCGGTGACCCCATCGGCGTCACGAACCCGCTCTCGCGCGACCACTCGCTGCTCCGCCGCAACCTGCTGGGCAGCCTGCTGGACGTCGTGAGCGTGAACCTGCGCCACGGGACGGAGAACGTCGCGATCTTCGAGATCGGCAAGGGGTATGCGCGCACCGGGTCCGCACCGCGCGAGTGGTGGCGCCTGGGCATCGCGCTCACCGGTGCCGCGGAGACGCCCGCGTGGAACCGCAAGGCCCGCGCGTACGACCTGGACGATCTCAAGGGGATCGTGGAGCTCGTGGCGTCCCGCGTGGGCCTCGCGGCCCCGCAGTACGCCCCGGAGACGGACGAGCCGCTCTTCCACCCGGGCCGCACCGCGCGGGCCACGGTGGCGGGCAGCCTCAACGCCATCGTTGGCGAGCTGCACCCGGACGTCGTGGACGCCTGGGACCTGCGCACCACGGGCCGCGTGCTGGTGGCGGAGATCGCGCTCGCAGGGCTCGCCGAGGGCCGCCTGACCGCGGAGAGGGCGCCGGCCGTTGGCCGGTTCCAGGACGTGGAGCGCGACCTCGCGATCGTCGTCGCAGAGACCCGGGCGTCGGCGGATGTCGCGGCGGTGATCCGCGCCAGCGCCGGCAACCTGCTGCGTGACGTGACCCTCTTCGACATCTACCGCGGGGTCCCGCTCGAGGCGGACGAGAAGAGCCTGGCGTTCCGGCTCCGGCTGGGCGCCACGGACCGGGCCCCGGCCGAGGCAGAGGTGGAGGCGGCGGTATCGGCCGTCGTCGCCGCGCTTGGCACCGTTGGTGGTCGCCGCCGGGCCTGATCCCGGACCGGAGTTCCACCTGGAGGCGTCCCGTGGGGACGCCTCCACGACACCGTTCCAGGAATCCGTTCATTGCTGGGCGCGCCTGCCCGCTGCTACGCTTCGGGCAGGACGGGTCGCGCGTCACGCCTGACCCGCACGGAGGGAGGCCGCATGAACGCCGTGGACTGGATCGCCGGCATCAATCCCGTAGACGCCGTTCTCGCCCTGTACCTGTTCGCCTGGTTTGTCCTCGGGTACATCTCCGGGTCCGTGCGCCGTGGCATCGGCATCCTCGCGATCACGTTCTCGTTCCTCGTGGCCGCGCAGGTCCAGGGCCCGCTTGGGGGCTTCCTGGCCGCCAACTGGCACCAGTTCCCGGAGACCTACTCGTACATGATCGGCTTCGGTGCCGTGTTCATCGCCGCCGTCGTCGCCCTCTCCATCGTGGTCTCCACGAGCTACCACAAGAGCATCCTGACGCCGCGCTTCCCGGTTGTTGACGAGCTGCTGGGCGGGATCCTCGGTGCCACGCAGGGCTACCTGCTGCTGATCTTCGTGGTGGTCATCCTTGACTCCCACTTCCTCGCGAGTCCCGGCGGACTGTCCGGCGGTGTTCCATTCGTCCACGAGACATGGGCCATGCTGGACAGCACGCGAATCGTGACGGAGACGCGGGCCCAGGTCATCCCCCTGCTCGTCTACGCGCTGTCCTTCCTTCTCCCGGGCTCCATCAAGTCGCTCTATCTGCGGTGACCCCGCCCCACCGTGGGAGTGGCGGTGCAGCCCAGGGCCGCCCGCCACCCACCGTCGACCGTCGCCTCCTCGCAGCCAACCCGCTGACCGCCGCCAGCACGCTGCTGGGGGCGCTCCTGGTGCGTACCGGTCTCGGCGACCAGCCGGAGACGATCGTTGGCCGCATCGTCGAGGTGGAGGCCTACGGCGGACAGGAGGACCGCGCCTCCCACGCTCGCATGGGCCCCACTGCCCGCAACGCCCCCATGTTCGGGCCGCCGGGCCACGCCTACGTGTACCTTGTCTACGGCATGCACACCTGTCTCAACGTCGTCGCCGGCCCGGAGGCTTCCGCGTCGGCGGTCCTCATCCGCGCCGTCGAGCCGCTCGAGGGCATGGCTGCAATGCGGCACGCGCGCGCGCTGAGCCGGACGCCCGGCCAGCACGTCCCCGACGCCCGCGTCGCGGCGGGCCCCGGCCTCGTCGGGGCCGCCTTTGGCATTGGACGTGACCTCAATGGCGTGGACCTGTGCCGAGCAGGCTCCACGCTCCGCCTTGCCAGGGACGACATCGCCTGCTCGCCCTTCGACGTCCTCCAGGGACCACGCATCGGGATTGCGTATGCGGGAGAGCCCGCCGTCTCCCTTCCCTGGCGCCTCGGCATCGCCGGCAGCCCGTCGCTCAGCAAGCCCTTCCCGCGACCCGGAGACATCCCATGACCCCGATGGACACCCGGTCCATCGCCCTGCTGGAGTTCCCGCTCGTCCGGGCACGCCTCGCGGAGCGCACATCGTTCGATCCCTCCCGCCGCCTGGCCGACGCCCTCGTCCCGTCCAACGACCCGGTGATCGTCACGCGATCGCTGGACGAGACGGACCAGGCCCGCGCGCTGCTCCAGGAGAAGCCGGGTGTTGGCATCGGCGCCGCGCACGACATCGACCCGTGGGTGGGTCGTGCGGCCCGTGGTGGACGCCTGGACGCCCAGCAGTTCATGGAGATCGCGGAGACCCTGGACGCCGCGTCGCGCCTCTCCCAGTCCCTCGCGGAGGAGCGCCGCCCGCTGCTGCGCGACCTGGGCCGCAGGCTGCACCCGCTCCCGGCCCTGCGGAGCACCCTCACCCGCTCCTTCGACTCGATGGGGGAGCTGCTGGACACGGCATCGCCGCGCCTGGGAGGCCTCCGGTCCGCGGTCCGCGTCGCGTACGACCGGCTCCGACGCCGCCTGGACACGCTGGTTGGCGCGGAGCTGGGCAGCGCGCTCCAGGAGCCCATCGTCACCATGCGCAACGGCCGGTACGTGGTGCCGGTCCGCGCGGACGCCCGCGGCAAGGTGAAGGGCATCGTCCACGACGCGTCCGGCTCCGGCCAGACGCTGTTCGTGGAGCCGCTCGTCGTGGTGGAGCTGGGGAACGCCTGGCGCGAGGCGCAGGCCGCCGTGGACGAGGAGGTGGGCCGGATTCTCGACGAGCTATCCGCGCTCGTCGGCGCCAACGCCACGCTCTGCCGGGAGACGCTCGAAGCCCTCGCCCAATTCGACTTCTGGGCCGCGAAGGCAACGCTGGCGGCGGAGATGGACGGGATCCGGCCGGAGGCCGCGCAGCACGGCGACGTGGTCCTCATGTCCGCGCGCCATCCCGG
>CAIYZX010000255.1 GCA_903930745.1 uncultured Chloroflexota bacterium
ACCTGGCGGTGCGCGTGGCGTGGGTCACCCCTCGGCGCGAACCTCGGCGACGCGCGCCTGGACGATGGCCCGAATGACGTCCATCGGCAGGGGCTTCGCAAGAACGAACTGGAACGTGCCGCGACCCTTCACGTGCGGCGCCACCAGCGCGCCCAGCTGGTCCTGCACCACCTGGCTGGCCGGGAAGATGCTGTCGTGCTTCGCGAAGGCGCCGATGCTGACCACGACGCGCCTGCCGATCTTGAACGACGGCATGCCATAGCTGATCAGCTCGGTGGCGTCCGGGGCGGCCTCTCGGACCGCGGCGCGGATGGCGTCCAGGCGGGCGCGCCGGTCGCCCTCCCAGGCGGCGAGATACTCGTCAACGGTGGCGGGGACGTTCGTGCTCATGGACCGGATCATCCCACACCGCCTGCAAATCCCTCGTCCGGCGCACGAGGCAACCTGACGTCCCAAGGGCAACTCGCCAATCACCAAGGAATGAACGCGGCGGGTGACCCGGAGGGATCGCTGTGGGTTCGGCGGTTTCGATGGCGAGCTCGGCAGGTCCGGCGCTGGTCGCATCCAGCGGTGAATGGGCAGGGCCAGGAAGGCGCCCGCGCGGTCAGGCCTGCGCGGTGGGGCGCTCCCAGAGCCGGCCCTGCGAATCCGCCCAGGACCACACGTCGATCTCCGGCGGCTCCATCCCCAGCACGGTGAGCGCGGTGCACACCTGGCTCCGGTGGTCCGTCCCGTGGTGGACCACCTGCGCCAGGCGGATGCCCAGGGGCGCGCCGCTGGAGATGCCGTCGTCGCGGTGGCGGACGACGTAGGCGTCCGGGTCCAGGTCACGTGACAGGAGGCGCTCCCAGGCCGGGCCGCAGCCCTCCGACACGGCCAGCAGCCGGGCCACGTCCGCGGTGTCCTCGTCGTCCAGGCGGTCCACCTCGCCGCCCGTGAGCACCCAGAGGTACGAGCAGTCCGCGCCCACGAGGTGGCGCAGCGTGTCGATCACGGTCCCGAACGTGCCGGGCACGAGCGTCGCCAGCTGGTCGTCCGTCAGCGGGAGGCAGGCCGAGAGGAGGCGGGTGGTGGCCCAGGCATGGTGGCCGAAGGCGTCGCGAAGCATGGTTCCGTCCATGCGGCGAACCGTACCACCGGGTGGAGGCGAGGGGTCAGCGCGGTCCCGGGCGGCCAGGGGCACCACCGGCCGCGCCACCACCGCCGGGTCCGGGGCGAGACCCGCCGCCGGCCGAACCCGGCGCACCCGGCGCCCCGCCCTCGGTCTCCGCGGCATGCGCCGTCGCCGCAACCAGCCGCGCCACGACGGCCTGCGTGAGCGTCCACGACCGCATCGGGTCCCGTGGCAGCCGGATCCGCACCTGGTTGGACGCGAACGTGAGGTCGCCCGGCTTCACGCCCGGCAGCGGCACCCCGAAAGCCGGCGAGAGCAGCTGCATCGCCGTCGCCCGCGAGAGCTGCGCCCCGAAGCGGACCACCAGCTGCCCCTCCTCGCGCGCCATCGACGCCACGCCCGCGCTCTCCGCGGCCAGCCGCAGCTCGGCCACCTCCACGAGCCGGAGCACCGGCGCCGGCATCGGCCCGAACCGGTCCGTCACCTCCTGGCGGAACGCGGCCACGTCGCCCGTGGTCCGGGCCCGCGCCAGCCGCCGGTACAGCTCCAGCTTCTGCGCGGTCTCCGGCACGTACGTGTCCGGCAGGTGCGCGTCGACCGGCAGGTCCACCACGGCCTGCGGCACCTCGCGCACGGGCTCCCGGTGATCGCGCCGCGCCTTCGCCTCCTCCACGGCTTCCGCGAGGAGCCGCGAGTAGAGATCGAAGCCCACGGACGCCATGAACCCGCTCTGCTCCCCGCCCAGCAGGTTGCCGGCACCACGGATCTCCAGGTCCGCGAGCGCGATCTGGAACCCGGCCCCCAGCTCCGACGCGTTGAAGATCGCCTGGAGGCGCTTGCGGGCCTCCTCGCTCATGCGCTCGCGCCGGCGGTACAGCAGGTATGCGTACGCCCGCCGCGACGAGCGGCCCACGCGTCCCCGGAGCTGGTAGAGCTGCGCGAGACCCAGCGTGTCCGCCCGGTCGATGATGATCGTGTTCGCGTTCGGGATGTCGATGCCGCTCTCGATGATCGTGGTGCAGACGAGGACATCGGCCGCCCCGTCCGCGAAGGTGACCATCACCTTCTCCAGTGCGCCCTCCGGCATCTGCCCGTGGCCCACCAGGACCCGCGCGTCCGGCAGGAGCCGCCGCAGCTGCTCCGCCTGCGCCTCGATCGTCTCCACGCGGTTGTGCACGTAGAAGACCTGGCCGCCGCGGTCCAGCTCGCGCAGGATCGCGTCCCGGACGAGGCCCGCGGACGCCTCCGCCACCCGCGTCTGGATGGGCAGCCGGTCCTCCGGCGGCGTCTCGATCACGGACAGGTCCCGGATCCCGGCCAGCGCCATGTTGAGCGTGCGCGGGATGGGCGTGGCGGAGAGCGTCAGCACGTCCACCGCGGAGCGCAGCTGCTTGAGCCGCTCCTTCGCGGCCACGCCGAAGCGCTGCTCCTCGTCCACCACCACGAGGCCAAGGTCCTTGAACGCCACGTCCTTGGACAGCAGGCGGTGCGTGCCCACCACGATGTCCACGGCACCCGTGGCCAGGCCCGCCACCGTGGCGTCCTGCTCCCTGGCGGAGACGAACCTCGAGAGCAGTCGAACGTTGAGCGGGAACGTGGCGAAGCGCTGGGAGAGCGTCTTGAAGTGCTGGCCCGCCAGCACCGTGGTGGGCACCAGCACCGCCACCTGCTTGCCGTCCTGCGTGGCCTTGAACGCGGCCCGCAGCGCCACCTCGGTCTTGCCGTACCCCACGTCGCCCACCACGAGGCGGTCCATGGGCTTGCGGCCCTCCATGTCCACCTTCGCCTCGATCACCGCGCGCAGCTGGTCCGGCGTCTCCTCGTACGGGAACGAGGCCTCCATCTCCGTCTGCCACGGGCTGTCCGGCGAGAATGCGAACCCTTCGGCCGCCTCGCGCTTCGCGTACAGCGCCAGGAGCTCGTCCGCGAGGTCCGTGACCGCCTTGCGGACCCGCTGCTTGGTGCGCAGCCAGTCCGTGCCGCCCAGCCTGGAGAGCTGCGGGGACTCGCCGCCGGTGTAGCGCGAGACGCGGTTGATCTGCTCCACCGGGACGAAGATGCGGTCGCCGCCGTTGAAGCTCAGCTCGAGGTAGTCACGCTCCTCGCCGGCCACGCCGCGCCGGAGCATCTGCTCGTAGCGGGCGATGCCGTGGTCGATGTGGACGACGGCGTCGCCCGGGACCAGGCGCTCCAGGATGTCGCGCGGGACCACGCGGCGCAGGGCCTTGGGCCGGCGCACGCGGACGGTGCCGAAGAGCTCGCGGTCCGTGACCACGGCGAGGCCGTCCGGGCCGCCTTCGAAGCCGCCGTTGAGGCTCCGCTCCAGCAGGGCGATGGCGCCGGGCGGCGGCGCGTCCGAGATGCGGCTGACGATGCCCACCGCGTGCCCGGCGTCCGAGAGCAGCTCCGCGAGGCGCGGCGCCTGGTCGGAGCAGAGGACCACGCGCGCCTTCTCGCGCAGCCAGTGCTCCACGCCGTCCGTGACACGCTCCGTGCGCCCGGGCGGGAGGACGGGCTCTCGCCAGCCGAAGAGGTCACCCGAGGTAAGCCCGCGCGAGGCGTGGGCCATCCCCTCCGCCTCCTGGGCCTCGCTGGTCCAGGTGAGCTCCAGGGTGCGCGCGCCGTGGAGGCGGCGCTTCCAGTCGATGGACGGGAGGAAGGACGAGGGCCAGTCCGCGGGGAGCTCGCCCTGGTCGGTGAGCTCACGATGGCGCTCCTCCGCCTGGCGCCAGAGGAAGCCCGCGGCCTCCGCGAGATCGCCTGGCTCGTCCAGGACGAACAGCGTGTCGGGCGCGAGGTGGTCCAGGCCCGTGGAGGGGGCGATGAGGCGGGACCAGACCTCCGCGGCGTCACCCACCGGGATCGCGCGGCCGGCGGTGCCGGGTGCGGCGGCGGGGCGCTCAACGGTCCCCTCCCCGCCGAAGCGGGCGAGGTCTGCGGCCAGGCGCTCGGGGAGGTTGCGGGCCAGGCGGCCGAGGCGGGTGCGGATCGCGTCGGCGCCGCCGTCCGGGGCCAGGAACTCCGTGGCGGGCAGGAGCACCAGCTCGCGGACCTGCTCCACGGAGCGCTGGTCCGTGGGGTCGAAGGCGCGCAGGCTGTCCACCTCGTCGCCGAAGAGCTCCACGCGGACCGGGAGGGCGGCCGAGGGCGGGAAGACGTCCACGATGCCGCCGCGCCGGGCGAACTCGCCGCGCCCCGCGACCTCCAGGACCGGGGTGTAGCCAAGGTCGAAGAGCTCGCGCAGGAGCGCGTCCTGGCCGATGCGTGCGCCGGGCTTGAGCGTGCGCAGCCTGTCCGGCAGGTCCGTGGGCGCGAGGGTGGCCTGGAGCAGCGCCTGGACGGACGCCACGAGGACGCGGGCCTTGCCGGCCCGCCAGGCTGCGAGGGCGGCGACGCGCGCGGCCGTCTCGTCCGGGACCAGCTCGGAGCGCTCGTACGCAAGCGAGGTCCGCGGCTCCAGGACCGCGACGAGAGACGGGTCGCCCAGCCAGGCGCCCAGCTCCTCCGCCACGCGATCGCCGATCTCCGCATCGCGGGCCACCCAGCAGATCCGCTCGCCGCCGTCCGCGAGGGCCAACGACGCCGCGAGGTAGGACTTCGCGCCGTGCGGGACCGCGGTCAGGCCGGCGTGCCTGCCGTGCATCCCCGGCTGCGCCACGGGACCCAGCCGCTCCCGGAGCGTGCCGAACGAGCCCGTCCCGTGGAGGAGGCGCGGGAG
>CAIYZX010000256.1 GCA_903930745.1 uncultured Chloroflexota bacterium
CGATGGTCCTCTCCGAGCGCCACGCCGCGCGCTACGATGCGGCCATGATCGACATCGTGCTGACCCTCATCGGCCCCGACCATCCCGGCATCGTGGATTCCGTCTCGGAGGCGGTGGCCGCGCACGGCGGCAACTGGCTCGAGAGCCGCATGGCGCACCTCGCCGGCAAGTTCGCCGGCGTGCTCTGCGTTGAGGTGGCCGAGGACCGCGTTGCGGAGCTGGAGACCGCCCTCCGCCAGCTGGAGGCGCAGGGCCTTCACATCACCGTGGAGCGCTCCGCGCACGAGACGCACGTGGCGCAGCACGCCATGGAGATCGAGCTCTTCGGCATGGACCGCCCGGGCCTCGTGCACGAGATCTCCGCGCTGCTGGCCAAGCACCGCATCAACGTCGAGGACCTGGCTACGGATCGCCCGGCCGCCGCGCACTCCGGTGACCTGATGTTCCGCGCGCACGTGCGCGTGGAGGTCCCGGCGGACGCAGACCTGGGCGCCCTTCGCGCCGGACTTGAGCGACTCGCCGGCGACCTGATGGTGGACCTGCGGCTCGCGGAGGCCCTGGGCTCCCACCACTAGAGGCGGGTTCCCGCCGCCGGTCGCCGCAGCCGCACGGCGGCGCCGGACTGCCGGCCTCCTCGGTCCTCCGTCACGTGTGACGGGAATCGGCCATTGACCTTGGCAGCTCGCGCCATTTCGTGCGCGTTTCGGGCTGAGCTCTGCAGCTGGCCCCCGGTTTCCCGTCAGCGGTGACGGACGACCGCGGGAGTCAGACGCGGGCCGGTTTGACCTGTGGCCCGGCCCCGGAGGCCGGACGCCTAGGCGCCCGTGGCCGGGTCGTGGAACCAGCGGGCCTGGCGCTCCGGGCTGAAGTCCGCCTTGGAGGCGGCGGTGTCCGCGTTCGGCTCCGTGAACCAGCCAAGCGGCCGGGTGGGATCCGAGAAGAAGTCCACCGCGATCCCCGCCACCTGGTGCGAGCCCACCTCCACGTAGCAGGCGCCGGTGCCGTCGTAGCCCGCGGGGGCGGACTCGCCGCGCAGGTCCGCCGCGATCCGGTCCACCATCGCCCGCGCCGCGCGCTCCGCGAAGACACCCGCCTTCGGCGTCCCGATGCTGGTCACGTCACCCACCGCGTACACGCCCGGGAACCGGGTGGCGCAGGTGCCCTTGTCCACGGGGATCCACCCGTTCTGCGCCAGGCCGGACGCGGCCACCACCGCGGGCACGGTGTGGACGGGGATGCCCAGGAAGAGATCGAACGGGAGGCGGGTGCCGTCGCTCAGCACGGCCTCCTTGCGCTCCGTCCCGGACTCGTCCGTGACGCGCTCCAGCGCCACCACGCGGCGGTCGCCCACGTACTCGATGCCCCGCTCCGCGTACCGCCCCAGGATGTACCGCGAGAGCTCCGGCGACGGCGGCAGCGGCACGCCCATGGGCACCACCACCTTGAGGGTGCCGCGGTCGCGGATGCCGCGCTCCACCAGCATGTCGTGGAGCAGCAGCGCGCACTCGTTGGGGGCCGGCGGGCACTTGAAGCCCGGGCCGCAGACGCCGATCACCACGTTGCCGCCCTCGAACGCCGCCAGCGTGGGCGCGAGGTCGAAGGCGCCGGTGAAGCTGTAGAACTCGCGGCCCAGCTCCGCGAGGCCCGGCGTGGCGCCCAGGTTGTAGTCCGCACCCAGCGCCACCACCAGGATGTCCGCGGAGAACGTCCCGGCGCTGGTCTCCACCGTGCGCGTCTCGGGGTTGATCGCCGTGATCGCGGCCTGGACGAAGCGGACACCGCTGCGGTCGTAGTCCG
>CAIYZX010000257.1 GCA_903930745.1 uncultured Chloroflexota bacterium
CGCAGGACGGGGAGGTCCGGGGTGAGCGCCGGGATCTCCTCGGTCACGAGGTAGAAGTGCTCCGCGGCGTGGAGCGGGATCGCCACGTCGTCCTGGGCACCCAGCTCGCGCGCCCACATGCCCGTGCAGTTGACGACGTGCTCGCAGGCGATGGTGCCCTTGTCCGTCTCCACGCCCGTGACGCGTCCGCCGTCCTTGACGATCCGCGTCACCTTCGTGTTCTCGAAGACGCGTGCGCCGCCCATCCGCGCGGCCTTCGCCAGCGCCAGGGTGGTGTCCACGGGGTTGGCCATGCCGTCGCCGGGGATGAACGCGGCGCCCACCACGTCGCTGGTGTCCATGAGTGGCCAGAGCTCGCCCAGGCGGTCGCGGTCGATGAACTCCATCGCCACGTCGTGGATCCGCGCCATGCTGGCGTTCCGGCGGATCTCCTCCCACCGGCCCTCCGTGTGGGCCACCAGGACCGAGCCGTGCTGCACGAAGCCCGTGGAGTCCCCGGTCCGCCGCTCCAGGTCGCGGAAGAGGTCCTTCGCGTAGGAGGCCAGCAGCGTCATGTTGGTGGTGGCGCGGAGCTGGCCAACGAGCCCGGCGGCGTGCCACGTGGTGCCGCTCGTGAGCTTGTTGCGCTCGAGAAGCACCACGTCCTTCCAGCCGCGCTCCGTGAGGTGGAACGCCACGCTGGCGCCCACGATGCCGCCGCCGATGACGACGACGCGCGCCTGGTCCGGGAAGGCCGAAGTGGTGGGCTGCACGGCCGACGTGTCCGTCATGGAGCTGGCTCCTTGCGCCTTGGCTGACTGGCTGGCGATGGGGGTGTGGACCGCCGGGATCCGATCGCGGGGCGCGATCATAACATTGCAATATTACGAATTGGAAGCCTGTTGCGGCGACTCGAATCCGGGGCGGGCGGCGGCGCTCAGGCGGTGGGCCGGAGGAGAGCCCTGGCGGTGTCGCGGAGGAGGGCGCGGACCGCGTCCGCGTCGATGCCGGGGGCGCCCAGCGAGATGCCCACGGACGCCCCGTCGCCCACGATGATGCAGAGGTCCACCACCTGGTCCACGGTGACCGCCGGGTGGAAGACGCCCGCCGCCACGCCCGCGTTGATGGCATCGCGGAACGGCGGGCGCCACGCGTCGTAGAAGCGGTCCAAGGTGGCGCGGAAGGCGTCGTTGCGGGCCATGGCCACGAACTCCAGCCAGATCCGGCTGCGCCACAGCGCTGGCTCCGGGAGCGAGGCGTCCAGGAGCGCCACGAGGCGGGTCCACGGGTCACCCTCGGCCGGCACGGAGTCCAGCCAGGTCCGGAGGCGCCGCTCCGCGGACCAGTCGAAGAGGTCCGCGATGAGGCGGTCGCGCGTGTCGAAGTAGTGCTGGACGGTGCCGATGGAGACGCCCGCCGCCTCCGCCACGTCCCGGAGGCGGCTCCGCTCCACGCCGTGCGTCACGAGGAGCTGCTCCGCGGCCGCGAGGATCCGCTCGCGCTGGGCGGCGCGCAGCTGCTCGTCGCGGGGTCTGCCGGCCACCGGTCCTCCTGCGTCCTGCTGTTGTCATCGAGTGCGCCACCGCATTCGTCGTATCGCAGTATGGCGCATCACGGCCACCTCGGGACCGAGGGGTTCGCGTAGGCTGGGCGACATCGCGCCCGCACCGGAGGCTCCCGTGCCCCACCCGTCATCGGCCACCCCATCGGCCTGGCCCCTCTTCGATCTCGTCGTCCGCACCCCGCGCCTCACCCTGCGCCCGGCCCGTGACGAGGACCTGGCGGCGCTCGTGGAGCTCGTGCGGGCCGGCGTCCGTGACCCGGAGCAGCCCGTCTTCCTCTTCGACTGGGACCTGAAGCCGGAGCCCGCCCTCGCGCGCGAGTTCCTGCAGTTCCACTGGGGCCTGCGCGCCAACTGGTCCGCGGCGAGCTGGGGCATGGAGATGGCCGTCCTGGACCAGGACGGAGTGCCCATCGGCATGCAGGGCATCTACGGGCGTGACTTCGCGGCCCGCCGCACGGTGCTCACCGGCTCCTGGCTGGGCCGGGCGCACCAGGGCAGGGGCTACGGGACGGAGATGCGGGCGGGCGCGCTGGCGCTGGCGTTCGACGGCCTTGGTGCCATCGCCGCCGAGTCCGGGCACCTGGACGGCAACCACGCCTCGCGTCGCGTATCGGAGAAGCTGGGCTACCAGCCCAACGGCATGGAGACGGTGGCGCCCCGGGGCGAGCCCATGCCCGAGCGCCGCGTCCGCCTGGAGCGGGCGGCGTGGAACCCGCCCGTGCCGGTGGTGATCGAGGGGCTGGAGGCCTGCCGGGACCTCTTCGGCGCGGCATAGGCGCCGGGCCCGAACCGGCCGTGGAGCGGCCCGGCGACCCCCACCCGGTACACTCAGCGGATGCCCAAGTACGCCTACGGCGGCCAAGCCCTCATCGAGGGCGTCATGATGCGCGGCCGCGACGCCATTGCTGTTGCCCTTCGAGCCCCGGA
>CAIYZX010000258.1 GCA_903930745.1 uncultured Chloroflexota bacterium
GAGCGGCCCGCAGGCGAGGACGACGGCGACGGCGACGGCGAGTTCCGCATGCCGGTCCGCGGGACGCCGGGCCGCCCTGCCCAGATCCAGGGCCCACGGGTCTCCCTGCCCGCCGGCGTTGCCGCGCCCATGCCGTCACCGGCGGTGAGCTTCGACGGCATCGGCCAGGGGTTCGGCGGCTACACGCCGGTCTACTGGCCGCCGGACACCAGCATCGCCGTGGGCTCCACGCAGGTCATGGAGCTCGTGAACGCGGATGTCGCGGTCTTCGACAAGGCAGGGGCCCTCCTGGCCGGGCCCATGGAGGCCGGCGCCCTGTTCAGCGGCTACGACCCGTCCAGCCTCTGCTCCAGCACCAACGATGGCGACCCCGTGGTCACCTGGGACCGGGCGGCGCATCGCTGGGTCATGACGTGGTTCGCGATCACCGGGGCGGACGGCACCACGGTGCCCTACGAGGAGTGCGTGGCCGTCTCGGTGACGGACGATGCCCTCGGGGACTGGTACCTGTACAGCTTCGAGTACGCCAGCCTCAACGACTACCCGAAGCTTGCCGTCTGGGGCGACTCCTACGTCGTCACCTTCAACATGTTCAATCCCGATCCGCTCGCGCCCGGCGGGTACGCCTGGGTGGGCGGAGAGGTCTGCGCGTACGACCGGAGCAGCATGCTGGCGGGCGATGCCGCACGGCCCCAGCAGTGCTTCAACGCCGGAGCGTGGTACGGCGGGCTCCTCGCCGCGGACACGGACTCGCGCACGGCGGCGCCGTCCTGGGCACCGGTGCCCATCCTGGCGATCGACACGACGAGCACGCTCGCCGCCTTCGGGTTGAACGTGGACTGGGACGTGCCCGCCAACTCGTCCCTGTCCGATCCGCAGGTCATCGGGGTGGATGCCTTCAACGTGCCCTGCGGCGACGCGGGGTCCTGCATCCCCCAGCCCGGCACCACGCGGCTCCTCGACTCACTGGGCGACCGCCTGATGAACCGGCTTGCGTACCGCAACGACGCCGGCGTGGAGACGCTCACCGTCACCCACAGCATCGACAACGGGTCGCTCGACGGCACCAGGCTGCGCTGGTACGAGCTCTCGATCGCCGGTGACCGCACCGTGGTCCTGGAGGACCAGGGGACGTACGCGCCGGACGCGACCAGCCGGTGGATGGGCTCCGCCGCGCACGACCGGGTGGGCAACCTCGCGATCGGCTACAGCCGTGGCAGCGGCTCCGTCTACCCCGGTCTCGCATGGGCCGGGCGGCTTGCGGGAGATCCCGTCGCGACGCTGACCCAGACCGAGACGATGATCGTGGCCGGTGCCGGTTCCCAGACCTCACGCTCCCGGTGGGGCGACTACTCCGCGATGGTCGTGGATCCGGCGGATGAGTGCACCTTCTGGTTCGGCGGCGAGTACGAGCCCAGCCCCTCCGGCAGCGCCTGGCGGACCCGGATCGCCTCCTTCGCGTTCCAGTCGTGTCTTGACGCGCCGGTCTCCGCCTCGGTGGTGGCGCCGGCAACGCCCACGAGTGCGGCCACGCTCACGTTCTCGCTGGTCTTCTCCGGCCCCGTGACCAACCTCACGGCCGACGACCTGGTGCCGGAGGGCACGGGCGCGGCGGGATGTGTCGTGGGCACGCCCGTGGAAGGCGCGGACACATGGACCGTGGACGTCACCGGCTGTTCCGAGGGCGGCGTCGCGCTGCGGCTCATCGCGGACTCCGTGACCACCGCCGGCTCCGGCTCCGCGCCCGCCACGGACGTCGTGTCGGACAGCGTCCTCGTGGATCGCACTGCGCCGGGTCTCGCGGCAGCCCCCAAGCTGGTCCTCGGCACGGGCAGCGCTCTCGCGACGGCCTCGTCCGCATCCAGGGTCCCCGTGGTCCTGAGCTGGTCCGGCTCCGACCCGGGCCTGGAGCCGTCCGGCGTCGCGGCCTGGAAGGTCGAGTCGTCTCCGGACGGCATCGCCTGGACCACCCTGGCACCCGCCACGGTCTCGCCGTACAGGACGACCGTCCCGGTCTCGGGCAGCACGCGCCTGCGGGTCACCGGCCTGGACGCGGCTGGCAACTGGAGTGCTCCGCTGGCCAGCGTGGCACTGAGCCCGCGTCTCGTCCAGCAGTCCGCGTTCACGTACCTCAAGACCTGGTCCACGGCGACATCCAGCACGCTCTCCGCCGGCTCCGCGCGGTACGCCGGCGCATACGGTGCGTCTGCCACGTACCGGCTCACCGGGCGCGGGTTCTCGCTGGTGGTCACGCGGGCCGCGAACCGCGGGAAGCTGCGCCTCTACATCGACGGCGTGGCAGTGACGCTGGACACGTACCGTGCCACGACGATGGTCCGCTCGCTGCTGTACACGAAGACGTGGGCGTCGTATGGCACCCACACGATCAAGGTGGTGGTCCTCGGAACGGCGGGCCGGCCGCGCGTTGACATCGACGCGGTGGTGGTCCTCAAGTAGGGCCGCGGCCGCCGTCCCTACGCGGCCGCCGTCCCTACGCGGGCGCCGTCGCGTCGCACCAGGCGGCGAGCGCCCGCGCGGCCGCGTCCCCCGTGCCCAGTACCGGGATGCCCGCGAGGGTGAGGCGCTCCGCAAGGGGCGCGTAGAGCGGACCGGCGTCCACCACGCAGACCCACGGCTTGCGCGTGGCACGCCACGCTGCGATGAGCTGGTCTGCGATGGCGCCGGGCCGGGCCAGGTCCTCGGCGTGGCCGTCGCCGGGCGCCAGCGTCTCGATGCTGTCCGCCATGGGGACGACGCCGATGATCCCGGCGTCCACCTCGTCCGCCGCGAGCACGGCCCGGATGACCTCGCCCGAGAGCGCGGCGCCGGCGATTGGTGTGAGGTCAAGCGGGTTGTGGACATCCACGACGCTGGTGATCCCGGCGGGGACGAGCAGGGCGGAGAGGCGGGCGGCGGTCCCGGGCGCGAAGGGCGCCACGCGGAGCGTGCCCGCGTGGTCCGCGATGGTCACGCATTCGGATCCCGCGTTGCTCACGGCGCCCAGGCGGTGGCCGGCCGCGGGACGCCCGTCCAGCAGCGTGAAGGCGCGCAGGAGCTCGTCGAAGGCGGCTGGGGTCTCGGCGATGGTCACGCCGGCGGCGCGGAGGAGCTCGCGGCCAACGGTGACGTCGCCGGCGATGGCGGCGGTGTGGCCGGCCGATGCGCTGGC
>CAIYZX010000259.1 GCA_903930745.1 uncultured Chloroflexota bacterium
ACGGTGGCGCCCGGAGCGATGTCGCCCAGGGTCTGGGCGGACGAGCCCAGGACGATCGCGGCGCCGATCAAGGCCCGGTCGGAGCCGTTGGTGATCGTGCCCTTGAGCCTGCCGTCGCTGATCGCCAGGTCACCGGTGATCCTGGGACCTGTGGTGGTGGCCTCGGCGCGCACGGTGCGCATGGAGCCCACGCCCAGCGCCAGGTCGCGCACACGTGACGGGTCACCCTGGAGGATGTCCAGCGAGTTGACGATGCCGCCACCGAACATGTCGCCGTTGACCGGCGCGCCCAGCAGCGCGTCGCCCGGGACCTTCACCTGGAGCGTGGCCCGGTTGGGGCTGAAGATGCCCAGGTAGGACTGGACGGTGGCGGCATCCGTGGCGGGTGCACCGCGCACGATGGCCACCTCGTGGACGATCACCTCCGAGCCGCGCAGGACGCCGCCGATGCCGAAGGAGCCCGCGGTGAAGACCACGATGAGGATGGGTGCCGTGACCCACGCCCACTCGCGCCGGTCCAGCGCCCGCAGGACGAGGTAGTTCACGGGGCCAACGAGCACGATGTAGCCAAAGAGCAGGACGAGGAGCCCCGCGAGTGGCGGGAGCGCGAGGCTCGGCAGATTCACCACCGCGGAGGCGATCTGCGAGTCGTCCGCGAGGGAGACCGTGCCGCCCTGGCGCTGTGGGAGCAGCCGGCGCCACAGGGCCTTGCCCCAGTCCGCGCCATCGCCCTCGGACATCCAGGAGACCGTGGGGTCGAAGCCGAGCAGCGTGACGGACCCGTTGCCCAGGCGGAGGTCCGCAGCAACGACGCGATCGCCGGAGGTGGCGAGCACGCGTCCCGCGCCGGCGTCCCCCGCGTACGCGGTCAGCGTGGTCGCGCCCGCGGGGACGCCACCCACAACCGGCCGGATGACCTCGGGGTCGATGTCCAGGACGCTGGTGGGCCGGTAGGGGAGCAGCTCGTCCGGGAAGGCGTTGAGCGAGTCCGCGCCGGCAGTGCCACCGGCGATCACCAGGCGTCCGCCGCCGGCGACCCAGCCGCGCAGCGCGGAGAGCTGGTTGGGCGTGAGCGAGCTCGCGTCCGTGTCCTGCCAGACGATGCGGTCAAGCGCGGACCATGCCTGGAGGCGCTCCGGGAGGTCCTGCGGCTTGAGGGTGACCACGACAGGCAGGGAGCCCATCTGGTTGGGCAGGAGGTTGAGCTGGCCCACCATCTTGGCGGGGTTCTCGGTGATGACGCCCACAACCAGCTGGAACTGGTCGTGCAGGGCGATGGCCACCGTGGACTCCGCGATGACCTGGTCGCCGCTGACCAGCTGCACCTTCATGGTGTTGCCGAAGCTGGGTGGCTGCGCGTACAGGAGCACGGTCTTGCGCGAGCCGGTGGCAAGCTCCACCGGGGTCCCGTACCGCGTCCGGTTGTCGATGCCGCCCGCGATGCGGATCTCGCCGGTCACGGTGGGGCCCGCGTTCTCCACGTCCACCGCGATGGCGAACCAGGAGCCGATGCGCACGTGGCCCTGCAGGAGCGCGCGCGCGGTCATCGTGGGGCCGCCGTCCGCGGCCACGGCCACGGGGACCCCGAGGGAGACGAGCAGCAGCAGGCCGACGGCGGCGAGGGTGAGGATGCTCCTCGCCTTGGCGATGGGGTGGGATAGCGGCACGCGCGCTCCTCGATGACTGGCAGGGCGTCGATCTTGGGCATGACGCGCATGGGCGCCAATAAGTTGCATGGCCCGTCCCCGTGCGCAGGATGCCCCGGGCGATGACCGTCCCGGTGGCCGTCTGACGGCGCCTATCGTACGATGCAACCCGCCCCGTGACCCGCCGTGGAGCGGCCCGTCGCGGGCGTTCGCCGCCACCCGTCCAGAGGTCCACGTGCCGCACTCCCGCGCCATCGCATGACAGACCTGCACTCCGATCGCCTGGTTCGCACGGCCACCACGGGCCGGCCCGTCCGCAAGGACGAGATCGAGCTTGCAGATCGCGGTCTCTACGTGGAGTCCTGGCTGCCCGAGCGCCGCTCGCGCCGCAAGCCGCTGCTGTTCGTGCATGGTGAGCTGGGTGGCTCGTGGGTCTGGGAGCGCTTCCTCCACCACTTCGCCGGGCGCGGCTGGGAGGGCCACGCCGTCAACCTGCGCAACCACTACTGGAGCCAGACGGCGGACCCGGCCTCGCTCTCCATCGAGACGTACACGGAGGACGTGGTGGCCGCCCTGGAGCGCCTGGGTCCCACGGCCGTCGCGGTGGGTCACGGCCTGGGCGGCCTCCTGGTGCTCAAGGCGCTTGAGCGGATGCCCGTGTCCGCGTACGTGCTCATCGCACCCGAGACGCCCAGCGAGCTGCGCGAGCCGGTACGGCCGCACGTCGTCCGGGACATCCCGGATGCGTACGGCAAGGGGGAGATCGGCTGGTCCACGCTGCCGGAGATGCTCCTGCGCGAGCACCGGGACCTCACACTGGCGGACGTCCTCCGCGTCCAGCACCTGCTGGGCCAGAAGCCGTTCGAGTCCGGCCGCGCGAAGCGCCAGGTGCTGGCGGGCGTGTCGGTGGACAAGGGTGCGCTCCCCGACGTGCCGAGGCTCGTCATCGGCGGCGGCCTGGACAGGTACAGCCCGGAGCCTGACGTGGAGCGCCTCGCAGAGTGGCTGGGCGCCCCGTACGAGCCCTTCGGCGCACACTCCCACTTCGGCCTCGTGCTGGGCGAGCAGAGCTACCTCCAGGTGGCGGAGACGCTGCGCTCCTTCCTCGAGAGCCACCGCCTCTAGGCCCTCCGGCGCGCCCGCCCGCACGGTTGCGGGGTTCGGTTGGGTCCTGATACCCTTCGCAGCCGTCGCCCAGCGACGCTCTCCTGCCGCATTCGTCTAGAGGCCCAGGACGCCGCCCTCTCAAGGCGGAGATCACCGGTTCGAATCCGGTATGCGGTACCAACACGAGAACCAGCCAGCGCCTCCGGTCCGCCGGGGGCGTTTTCGTTTCCCGCGATGACCTAGACTCGGGCGCACCCCCGTCCGCCCACCCGCACAGGATGTCCAGATGCCCACAGCCCCCGATCGCCGCCTCGTGATCCTCGCCGAGGGCAACTTCGGCTTCCACCACGGCAAGACCGCAATGGGAGTGATCCGGTTCGGCTCCGACAAGGTGGTGGCGGTGATCGACTCCACCCAGGCCGGCCGCAACGTCCGCGAGTGGCTGGGCGACACGGGTCGCTTCGACATCCCGATCGTCGGTTCGCTCAACGAGGCCCTGGGGTTCATCCCGCGGGCCACGGCGCTGCTCATCGGCATCGCGCCCACGGGCGGGCGCCTCCCGGAGTCGTGGCGCGCGGTGATCCTGGCGGCCATCCGGTCCGGCCTGGACGTCCTGTCCGGCCTGCACACGTTCCTGGGCGACGACGAGGAGTTCGCGGAGGCCGCTCGGGCCGCGGGCGTCCGGATCATCGACTACCGCCGGCCGCCGGAGCGCATGGTCACGGCGGTGGGCCGCCGCCATCTCCCCGGCAAGCGCGTGATCCTCACGGTGGGCACGGACTGCGCCATCGGCAAGATGTCCGTGGCGCTGGAGCTCCGGCGCGCCGCCGCCGCCGCCGGCCGGTCCACCAGCTTCGTGGCCACCGGCCAGACCGGCATGATGATCGAGGGCTGGGGCGTGGCCGTGGACCGCGTGATCAGTGACTTCGTCCAGGGCACCTGCGAGTGGCTCATGGAGGAGGGGGAGTCCCGCGGCGATTGGGTCCTGGTGGAGGGCCAGGGGTCCATCGACCACCCGGCGTACAGCTGCGTGACCGTGGGGCTCATCCACGGCTGCACGCCGCACGCGATGGTTCTCGTGCACAGGCCGGGCCTCGCCGCCCATGACTTCGACCACCTGCCGGACCGCAGCTTCCCGCTCATGAGCCTGCCGGACGCGATCCGCAACCACGAGCTTCTCGCAGGCCTCGTGGCGCCGTCCAGGGTGGTGGCCATCGCGCTCAACACCAGCAACTACGCGGACGAGGCGGAGGCCCGCCGCATCATCGAGGCAACCGCCCTGGAGACGGGCCTGCCGGTTGCGGACCCGGTCCGCTTCGGCGGGGACTGGCTCTGGGCGCAGATCGAAGGCGCCACGGATGCGCTGCCCTGGGTGCAGCCCGCCGTTGGCGGGGAGGCACGGGCATGACGCTGTCCATCCGGTTCCGCACGCTGGAGCTTGGCCTGCGCGATCCCTTCGTCATCGCGCGCGCGACCCATGGCGAGGGGCGCAGGATCACGACCGTCATCGCAGAGCTGCGCGACGATGCGGACGGCCCGGACGGACCGGTGGGCCTGGGCGAGGGCTACCCGGACAGCTACTACGGCGACACCCCGGAGACGATGCGAGCCGTGGCGCCGCTGCTCCTCGAGGCGATCGCGTCCGTGGAGGCCGGTCTGCGGGGTTCGCTCGCGGAGGCGCGTGCCGCCCTGGCCGCCACCGAGGGGCTGATGGCGGATGTCGTGAGCCACCACGGGGCGGCGAAGTGCGCGATCGACACCGCGCTGCACGACCTGGTGGGCAAGCGCCTCGGCATCGGCATCCGCGAGCTGATCGACCTGCCGGGCGTGCTGCCGCCCACGGACTTCACGCTGGGCATCGACGAGCCCGCCGTGGTGGCCGGCCGGGCAACGCGAGCGGCGGACTTCCCAGCGCTGAAGATCAAGGTGGGCGGGTCATCCGACATGGAGACGCTCCGCGCCGTGCGCGCCGTCTACGGTGGCCCCATCCGCGTGGATGCCAACACCGGCTGGACGCCCGAAGGCGCCGTCGCGCTCATCCCGGAGCTGCAGGCGCTGGGCGTGGAGCTCATCGAGCAGCCGTTCCCGGCCCGCCGCCTTGACCAGCTGCGCTGGCTGCAGGCGCGGTCGCCGCTGCCCATCGTCGCGGACGAGAGCGCAGTCACGAGCGAGGACCTGGACAGCCTCGTGGGTGTCGTGCACGGGGTCAATGTCAAGCTGGCGAAGGTTGGTGGCATCGCCCCCGCCCGACGCATGCTGCAGCGCGCGCTGGACATGGGGTTCCGCACCTTCCTCGGGTGCATGGAGGAGACGTCCGTGGTGATCGCCGCCTCCGCGGCGGTCTCGCCGCTGGCCGAGTGGGCCGACCTGGACGGCTGTCTCCTGCTGGCAGACGACCCGGTGCGCGGGCTCTCCATTGGTGCGGACAAGCGCTGGCGCCTGGCGGACGCCCCCGGTCTCGGCCTGGAGCTGGACCCCGCCTTCCGTCCCTAGGGAGGCCTGTCGGCGCGCTGGCGGCGCCCCGCGATACCACGTTGCGGGGGGGTCCGTCCTCGCTGTCTCGCAGACTTCACGGGACCGGCGTCCACAGGATTCCGAGGCCCCGCCGGGGGTTTCCACCGAGGGTTGCGGGGTGTGGACAACTGGGTGGGCAACTTGGTGGAGAAGCCCCTACCGGCCTTCGGCGGCGGCGGCATAGGATCCCCACATCGCCCACGACCCCCGGTGCCCTGGGGAGGAGGCCGGGCGGTTGATCACCCGGAACCGTCCCGGAGGTGAGGGCAACCCACCGTCGCCTTCGGCTGGTTCGGCACGCCCAGACCCGAGGGAGACCCGTATCGATGCTGCCCGCCGGCCAAGTCCAGCCGTGCACGCCTGAAGCCGAGGCCTTCGTCCGGTTCTGCTACCAGCGCCGGCGCGTCGGGTGGCCGGAGCTCTACGACGAGATGTGCGCCGTTGCCACCAGGGGCCTCTTCCGCGGCATGGACCACGAGGCGCTCGCGGAGGTGGGCATCGGGTTCAGCCTGTTCGAGACCCCCAGGCTGGCTGCGCTCGTGACGCGGATCGCGGGCGAGGAGCAGCTTGCCCGGCGTGCGGCACGTGCCGCGGCGATCGAGGGGGCCGCTGATCGGCTATCCTACGCGACCCCGCGCATCGGCTGACGGACCGGCGCCGAGTGCGGCCTGACGCCGCCGCCGGTCGATGCCTACAATCGGCGGACAGGCCGATCCCGGCGAGGCAGCGCCGGGTACGCCATCGCGCACCGGGGGCACGCGAATGACGATGACGGAGATCGGTTGACGCCCGAACGCTTCCCCAGCGGAACCACTCGCGCACGGGCCGCCTGGACGCTGCTTGGCATTGGGGTCGTGCTCGCGACCCTGCGCCTGGCGGTTCCCGCTCTGCCGGGTGCGGTCACCGCGATCGCGATCGGCAGCCTTGCCGTGGCCGGGCTTGCCGTGGGCGCAGCCATGATCAGCGGGCGCCCTCGGCGAGTGGCCGCGTTGTTTGCCGCCTCCGTCGCAGCCGGTTCGCTTGCCATCGTGGTGGAGCCGGGCGCCTCGCCGGCGACATCGGCCATCCACGTTGCCCTGGATCTTGCCGGGTACCTCCTTGGGATCACCGGCATGGTGGTCTTCGCGCGCGGAGCGGCGCCCGGTGACCCGGACAGCTGGCTGGACGCGATGACGGTGGGGATCTTCCTCTCGATCGTGCTCCTCGAGTTCGTCATCGACCCCAACGGCACGGTGCCGCCAAACCCGGGCCCAGACCTGCTGTCGTTCGTGGTCACGGTGATCGTGGACGTGATCGTGCTCGGCGGCATCGTTCGGTTCGTGATCCGGCCGCTCGCAAGCCGGCCCATCTCCCTCTTCGGCGGGATCGTGGGCCTCGTTGTGGTGCTGGACGCCGTGTACCACGGTTCCGGGTCCACCCTGGACATCCCCCGCGTCTTCTACGACGCCGCGTGGTCCGTCGCGTATGCGGCATGGGGTGCAGCCGTGCTGCACCCGGACTTCGACGTGATGATCACCGGCCATGTGCCCGCGTCCGGGCGCCTCGCCGGCGACCTGGACCTGCGTGGCATCACCCGCTCGCTGGGCATCCACATGGTGGCGAAGACGGGCAGTGTGGCCGTCTTCATCTTCCATCTGCTTGGTGACGGGGGCGCATCCGGGCCGGTCTTCCTCGCGGGCATCATCAGCCAGATGGTGATCTCCGGCGTCCGTGGGGGCCGGCAGATCAGGTCCCTGGGCGACAACATCCGGCTTCGCCTGGAGGCGGAGGAGGACCTGCGGCGTTCTGACGCGCGGTTCGCGGAGCTCGCGCGGATGGCCCCGGTGGGGGTCTTCATCTCCGACGCCGACGGCCAGTCCACCTTCCAGAACGACGCCTGGGGCCGGATCGCCGGCCAGGCACCGTCATCCAGCCTGGGCACAGGGTACGAGGCTGCGATCCACCCGGATGACAGGGCGATGGCGCTCGGTGCCTGGAAGACGTCCATCGCCTCCGGGCAGCCGATGGAGGTGGAGCACCGCCTACTGCGACCGGACGGATCGGTTCGGTGGGTGCAGGCGAACGCGGTCCCGCTGCGGACGGCCCAGGGTGCCGTGGACGGCTGGGTTGGCACCGTGGCGGACGTCACCGGTCTCGTGGAGGCGAGGGAGACTGCGGTCCGGCGCGAGGCGTTCGTCAACGCCCTGCTGGAGCAGTCGCCGGTTGGGATCGCAGTCTATGGAACGGACGGGCACCTGGTGACCGTCAACGGTGCGGCCAATCGGATCCGGCGTGCCGCCGGTGTCCTGATGGATCCAGTGGACGTCCGGACGGACGAGCTGATGATCGCGCTGGGTCAGCAGGACGCGATCCAGGACGCGTTCGGCGGGCTGGTCTCGGGTGACGGGCGGCCAACCAGGGTCCTATCGGCCCCGGACGAGCTGTGGGTGGCCCAGCGCTGGTTCCCGCTCCTCGACGGGTCGTCCGTCGCGGCCGTGATCTGCTTCACCGAGGACGTCACGGCCCAGGTTCGCGCGGCCGATGAGCAGGCGCGCGTGGAGGCGAAGCTGCGCGAGACCGCGAAGCTGGAGGCCCTGGGCGTGCTCGCGGGCGGCATCGCCCACGACTTCAACAACCTGCTCGTCGCGATCATGGGCCACGCGGAGCTGGCCCGGTCCGGGGTGGAGGGCGGCACAGCGGCGGCGTCGGACATCGAGGCGATCGGGAAGGCCGCGGAACGAGCCGCCGATCTCGCCCGCCAGATGCTGGCCTACTCCGGGCGCGGCAGCTTCGTCGTGGGTCCGGTGCTCCTGGACGAGATGATCCGCGAGATCGGCGATCTGCTGGCTCGATCCATCGCGAAGAGCGCCACCCTGGCGTACGCCTTCGAGGCGGACCTGCCGCCCGTCCTGGGCGATGTCACGCAGCTCCGCCAACTGGTGCTGAACCTGATCGTCAACGCGTCCGATGCCTTGGAGGGACGCCCGGGCACGATCGCCATCCGGACGGGATGGGCGACGCTTGCCGCGGACGACCCGCTGGTGGTGCCCGGTACGGACGCCCAGCCTGGCCGCTATGTCTCGCTCGAGGTGACCGATACTGGACGCGGAATGGATGCACTGACGGTGGGCCGGATCTTCGACCCCTTCTTCTCCACCAAGGCCGCCGGCCGGGGCCTGGGCCTTGCGGCCACGATCGGGATCGTGAAGGGGCACGCCGGCGCGATCCGCCTGCACAGCACCCCGGGGGAGGGCACCACGTTCGAGGTCCTCCTGCCGGAGGCGGTCGCGCGACCCCTCGTGCGGGCGTCCAGCGGATCGCCAAGGGCGGCGCATGCCGCAGCCCTGGACCAGGCCCTGGCCAAGGATGCAGGGGCCAAGGCAGAGGCGCGCCTGTGCGTCCTGCTGGTGGACGACGAGCCGACGGTCCGGGTGATCGGCCGCAGGATCCTGGAGCGTTCGGGCTTCCGCGTGCTGGAGGCCGTGGACGGCCCGGAGGGCGTGGAGATCTTCGAGGCGGACCCGGCGGCGATCGACGCGGTGCTGCTTGACCTGACGCTGCCCACGATGGATGGCACGGTGGTCCTAGACCGCATGCGTGCGAGCAGACCGGACCTGCCGGTGGTGATCTGCTCGGGGTGGGCGGCGGATGAGGTCGCCGACCGCCTGGACACGGACCACCGGACGCAGTTCGTCCAGAAGCCGTACCAGTCCGAGGCCCTGCTCGAGGCTCTCGCGCTGGTCCTGTATCCGGACGGCGCCTGAGCTGACCCGGGCCCGGCGACGGGCCCGGGTCCGGGCCCTGTGCGAGCGGGTGCGAGCGGGCCTCAGGCCCGGATGCGCCGCCGGCTCATCTCGCCCTCGATCTGGCGCTCCGCCTCAACGTAGCGGTCGATCTGCTCGCGGAGCTGGTTGGCCTCCGGCGTGTAGAGGTGGACCTGCTGCTGGAGGATGTAGCTCAGACGACGCGCCGTCATGCGGACGTGGTCCAGGTTCTTCATCAGGACCAGTGGGTCCATGGAGGCAAGGTCGGACGGGTGGTACATCTCGTTCATCGGGCCACCATCGTACGCCAGACGACGGGGTGGGGGAGCGGTCCTTTTGTCGCTCGTGACAGGGTCCGGTGCGACCGTCAGAGGGAGCGGAGGTGCTCCGGCGGCCAGGTCCAGTCCACCGGCAGATCGGCGGCGCCAAGCGCGCGCCTGCGCCCCATCTCCGTGGCGCCCAGGACAAGGATCGCGTCCGTCTTGGTGGCGCGCCCCGCCTCCTCGCCCCACAGGCGGGTCATCTTGCGGTTCGCTGACACCTCGTCGCGGACGATGCCCGCGAGGCTGAACCCGGCAGGCGCCGCGGCCTCCTCCCAGGCCCGTTCGGCGAGGCCCAGGCCGTCATCGGACGGCTTGCCGCGGTCCATCTCCACGTCGCCGATGACCAGGATCACCACGCCGTCATCGGTCACCGCGCCGCGCAGGTCCACCAGCACGTCGCGCAGGAATGCGAGGTACGGCTCGGAGCGGTGGGCGTCGTCCAGCGTCGCGTCGATGGCCCGGGCGTCGAAGCCCAGCAGCCAGGTCCGCAGCCAGTTGTAGTAGCCGTACTTGAGCACGCGCAGGTACGGCGGCGAGGTCACCACGAGCCGGGCGCGGTCCGGGAGGCCGCGGGCCTTGAGCGCCGCGCGGGCGCGGGTGCCGGCCGTCCGGGCGTCGCCCAGGAGC
>CAIYZX010000260.1 GCA_903930745.1 uncultured Chloroflexota bacterium
ACCGAGTAGAAGCACTGGCGCACGCACACCCGGGCCTTGCGGTCGACCCGGACCGGGCTGATCCTCGCGAAGTCGAAGGGGGCATCAGGAAGCGGCCGCAGGGCCGCCCGGTCCGTCTCGCCCATGGCGCCGACCGTCTGGCGCCGGGCGCCGATGTGGCGCGCGAGGTCCCGGCGGTCGGCGTCGGCGAGCCGCCCGTTGAGCTCGGCGAGGCTCCGCACCTTCGGGACCGGCACGAACCAGCGCCGTCGGTGCCTGCCCACCTCGCCCTCGATGCCGCCCTTCTCGTGGGCGCCCCGCTCGCCGGGCTCGCAGTACGCGGACTCGAAGGCGTAGTGGGACCGGAGGGCGATGAACCGCTCGGTCTCGATCCGGTCGCGTCCGCGCAGGACCCGGGCGACGAGGGCTCTCGCGTTGTCGTACCGGATTCGGGCGGGGACGCCGCCGAGTCTCGCGAACGCGGTCACGTGGCCCTCGAGGAACGCCTCCTGGCCCTCCGAGCCGAACGCGACGTGGACGGCGTCGCCCGAGTGGGACAGGCGCAGCTCGAACACCGCGACCTGGGTCCGCTCGCCGCCGATGTACACGTCGGCGAGTCCGAAGTCGACCTGGGCCTCCTCGCCTGGCTCGTGGTGGGCGACGATCGCGACGTCGACCGCGTCGAGCGACAGCTCCCGGCGCGCCTCGCGGACGAACCGGCGGACGGTGCTCTCGGCGACGTCGGCGCCGTGCTCGTCGACCAGGCGCTCCCAGATCCGCCGGGCCGTGTGGCGCTGCTTGCGCGGCGCGTCGCGGTCATCGGTGAGCCAGGCCCGGATCGTGGCGGCGTGGGGGCCGATGGCCGGCTGGGCCCTGCCCTCGACCGGCCGGCGCGGCGGCGGGACGGCACTCTCGAGGGCCTGGCGGACGATCCGCCTGTGGACCCCGTGCCGTCGCGCGAGCTCGCGGATCGACACCCCTTCCTCCCGGCGCTCCCGGCGGATACGCTCGAACTGCTCCACCCTCGACAACTCCTCTGGCCCTCGCTTCGACTGTCCTGCAAGACCAGCCGAGCGTAGGGAGCGATGAGGTCGGGGGTGGGGCCATTTCTGGTGATCAAACTGGCCGAAAGTGGGGCCAGTTCAAGTGATCATGCCCACATGCTGACTTCAGGACGCATCCGAGGCGCCGGAACTGGCAGGCGCGGCAGAGCGTGCACCCTGCCTCTCCGCGACCGCACGCCAGGGACCGATGCAGGACGAACCGGGCACTGTCGCGGCTCCGCGTCGCGCCGGAGCAGCGATCAACCCGTGAAGGCGCCGGAGCCGTCGTTCCACGGACCGGGCGGCGTCCCGATGTACGTCGCGATCCGCAAGAAGGCCGTGCGAACTGAGGCTGGTACTGGCCGGTTCTCGATCTGCGCGCGCCGCATGACGCCGAATGCCCGGACCGCCTCGACCAGGTCTGGGTCTCGCATGCGCCGGGCCGTTGCCTCGAGCAGTTCCACGGAGGCGTAGACCTCGTCGACCGGGGCGTCGAGCATGCGGTGAACGAAGGTCGCGAGCATGAACCTGACGTGCCGTCGCGGGAACACGGGTCGGCCGTTGATGGTCGCCCGCGCGAGGAACTCGATGTGGGCGAGCTCCTTGGCGAGCCCCTCGGCTGCCTGAGCGCGCCGCAGCGGCTCCACGACCACGTCGGCGACCACCGGGCCGCTCCGTCGGCGGAGCCGGAGGACAAGGCGCCGCGTGTCGGCCGGCACCTGCCCGACGATGCTGGCGATCACCGAGAGCGGGTTGAGGGAGGCGCTCGCGTACGCCTCTGCGGAGAGCTCGACGCGATCGCACTTCATCTCGATCTTCCGCGGGTGCGCTCCGGCGACCGCGAGCAGGATGGACAGACGCTCCTCGACAGGCAACTCGTCGATCGGACTGGGGCCCGATGGTAGGCCGCCGTCGGCGATGGCGCAGTCGATCGCCGCGAGGATTGCCGCGCACGACTCCACTGAGGCGAGGACAGTGTCGACGAGCTCTTCATCGGGCACCTGCTCCGGATGCGTGCGATGTCGGCCGAGCAGGACGAAGTCCTGGCCGACCTCGTAGTCGGCGTGGGCGTCCGCGTTGCGGATCCGACCGTCAAAGCCGAGCAGGGCGTCTCCCAGTCCGCTGGTGCGCGCCGCCTGGTGCACGTTCGTGTACTCGGCCGTGTACTTGATCGGAGCCTTGGCGCCAGTCGACACGACCAGGTTGAGGAGGTTCCCTGACACCCGCTCGGTCATCTGCGCGCCGAGGCGCAGGACCGCGCTCGCCTCGATCCGCCGCTGTCCCGCCAGCTCGCGCAAGAGTGTCTCGGCCTGGAGCTGCGACTCGTAGAACACCTGCCGAGCGTGTGCGATGTCCGCCTGGCGGACGGGGTCGCTGACAAGCGCTGCGAACGACGCACGAGATGCGTCCAGTCGCTCATACACCAGCCGAGCGATGCGGTAGACCCGCGACTCGTCGAAGGCCCGGTCCAGGAGGCCGAGGTCGAGGAGCAGCCCGACGCCGAGACCGGTCGGGCCGTTCGCCTTGCCCGTGATCCGCTCGTAGAGGGCCATGCCCTCTGCGTCGAGATCGACGATGTTCGCGGCGCCGGTGGTGTCGTACGCCGCAGCCGCGGCTTCGATCAGAGAGGTCGGCATGCGGATGCTGTGGTCGAAGCCCCACCAGTCGAGACGCGTGTTGACGAGCCCGATCTGCCTGGCGGCCTTGTTGAGGTGCGCTTGGCCGGCTTGCTCATGGAGCCGGGCCTCATTGGGCGACCCGGCGGCGAGCGCGTCGAGGTAGGCGCCCGCCATCGCGCCCAGCTCATCGACCAGCGCGAGGATCGGATCCCACAGCGCCAGCCACGGCCGCCGTCGGCCGTTGTTCACGACTCGTGCTCGGAGCACCGCGATGCGTTCGAGCGAGCGCTCGAGCGACCCGCTGTCCGCCGAGTCGGAGCCGATCGACGCTAGTCCCTCGAACAGCTCCTCGATCCACGGGCTCAGGTCGCCGATCGCATCCCCGAAGTCGATCGGATCGACCTTCTGGGTGTTCGGGGTCAGGATGGTGCGCAGGTCGTCGACGGTGGGCCGTCGACGTTTCACATGCTCGTCGTCACGGGGAGTCCAGGCGCCGCAGGTGCACGTCGTGGTCACGGGCACCGTCGCGCCGCAGTCATCGCAGGTCACGCCCTCGAAGACGATCTGGAACGTGCGGATCTGGCCCTCGCCATCGTCCTCGACCACGCCCCCTCCGTCACTGGTTGACCTCGGTCGCCACCCAACGTCGCTCCTGCACGCCCAGGAGTCAAGCCGTTTACCAACGAAGGGGCTCGTTTGACAGCGCGGGCCGCGCTAGGCGACTCGGCGGAGAGTCCGAGCGACGGGCAGACGGTCGAGCTGCGCATCCGAGATCAGCCATCGCGTCTTGGTGCCGTGTGTACGAGCCTCCCCGTCGATGACACCCGACTCGAGCCATCGATGGACGAGCCAGGGGCTGGCGTGCGCGCGCTGAGCGAAGGCGACAAGGCCGAGCTTCTCACCCGTGCGGGACGGGCTGGACTCGGACGGCACCCGGGCACCCCACACGCTGTCCAGCTCCTCGCGGGGAATGTGCCAACGGATGGTGCCGCCAACGACTGACCGGACTCCCCTGACTTGCCCACGCTCGATCCAGGTGCGGACGGTCGCCCTGTGAGCGTGGGCCGCGGCGGCGAATGCTGTCAGGGTCATGAGCCGGGGATCCCGAGGCTTCTTCTCGGCCTCTTCGGCGGCGAGGCACTTGTCCAGCTCCTCGACCGGGATGGCCCACCCCGGCATGCGGTAGCGCTCGTCCGTGCAGCTGCCGCGGATCAGCCCCGCGTGAAGCCAGCGACGGATCGTCTGCCTGCCTCGCCCGGACAGCCGACAGAACTCGCGAAGCGTGTACGTCTCCTGCGCCACCGGGCGTGGCACCATGACCAGGCCATCGCGCGCTTGTAGAGCAGAGGCTCGGCCGCTCAGGCCGACTGCGATCCCAACATAGGGTCGCGAAGACGACTGTTCCAGACCCAATGCTGGATTCGCCGCCGAGACGACCGCGGCGAGGGCCATGCCGAAGGACTCGTTGCGGGCGGACACCTTGGTGATGTGGCCCAGTGCTCCGCGCTCAGTCCCCGAACGCTTGATCTCGACGCGAACACCTGCGTTGGCAAGTAGGTCGTTCTTCGTCTTGGTGTCGGCCTTGGCCCACACCTTCGACCAGTTCCGGAGGTGGGCAATCGCCTCCCGATACTTGACCACCGGCTCGTAGGCCGAGGCCCTCCTCGCTTCGTCCAGCGCCTCGTATTCCTGAAGGCGACGCGCCAGGTCGTCGCGCACGACCGCAGCATCGATGCCCGCCAGGGCGGCGAGGGCCTGGCGTAGCTGGGCGATCCGAGGGTCTGGGACGAACACCTCCGCCGCGCGCCTCTCGTCGGCCACCATGGCCGCGAGCTCCGCCTCGACTGCGGCGATCAGCTCGGCGTTGTTGAAGGTGATGCCGCCGATCAGCTCGTCGAGTTCCCGGTCGGCCACGTCAACGCGGAAGGACGTGACGTGATCGCCTTCCTCGAGGGAGCCACACCGCATCCGGTACACGGGCGGAGCGAACGTGTCGCAGACCCACAGGTTGCACCCGCACTCCCCGTAGGCGATGCCCGACAGGAGGTAGTCCCGGTACTTCTTGCGCTGCTTGTTGCCCAGTGAGCGCTTGCGCGCCAGAGCAAGAATCTCGTAGTACGTTTCCTTCGACCAGAGCGGCGGCAGGAGGCAGGGAACCAGCTCGCTCTCGGCGTTCCGGCGTGGACGCGGCGGCGATTCGCGTCCGGGCTTGAAGCCGGTGTACGTGGTCGGCATCTGGTACCCGGCGAGCTTCGGATTCTTGAGGCTGTAGTACCACCAGCGCTTGTCCATCTGGCGGCCCGCCGGCGTGAAGCCGCCGAGTTCCGTTGACTTGGCCCACTCGCCCAGCTCGGCGAACGACGACCCGGCGAGGTACCTCCGGCAACCCTCCTGCATGATGCTGGCGAGGGGCTGCTGGACGTCCCACCGCGTAACCGACCCACGCCGCCCCATGAACGCGGGGGCCCGCTCGGCTTGCACGAAGACCTCTGGCTGCACTCCGACGACGTGTCCTGCGCGCGTCAGGGTCTCGATGTGCGTGCCCACGTAGTAGCCCGTGTTTCGCGCGTGGTACTCCGCGTTCATGTCCTGCATCGTCTCGAGTTGCCAGGCCGCGGGGTTGCGCTGGTCGCCCTCGAAGCGGCCGAGGTACTCGAGCTCGATGCCGTGCAGCCGGAACTTGCGCTTGTACTGAATCGACTGCTCCAGATTCCGGAACAGGCGCTCGTTGACGAAGCAGCCAACCACCTTGAAGTGGTTCGCGAGCGCCTGCTCGAACAGCAGCGCAAAGGCTGCTCGGCCGACGACGTCGGTGGCGCTCTGGACGTCGAAGAACACGCCGTTCTCCGGCACGTAGACCTGCTTGGCCGCGAGCAGGGTCAACACGTGCCTGAGTTGCGCGTCGGGAGCCTCGCCGGCCAGACTCCGCGCCGAACTATGCCGGACGTACGCGGCGCCCTTCTTCCAGGTCACAGCTGCCTCGGCCGGGAGACCGTCGGCCCACTCGCGCCAGATCTCGGCCAACCTGACTTCCCACTCCGCCTTGGCCTCGTGGGCGGTTCGCCTCTCCGTGGCATCGGGGCGTGCGGGGTCAGGTGCCGCCGTTGCTCTCGGGTCCGTCATCGCGGCGTCCCGCGCCTCCTGTTTCGTGGCGCCGGGCAGGCCTGTGCCTGCCGTGCCTTCGTTCGTGCTCGACCAGCATCGTGGCGATGGTCCTGGCCATCGCCCGTGTCGCGATCCGGACCTCGAGCTCGTCGTCCGGCTCCACCGTTTCTGCTCCGTACCCCGTTCGAGTCAAGCGTTGCGCTGAGCCAGCGCCTGGGTCCGCAGATGTCGGCGTTGCGGCGGGGTCGGACGTCGGAGTGACGGCCTTCAGGACGCGGCCAGCACGCTGCCGATCGTCCACGTCGGCCGGGTCAGGGTGGTCGATCGCGGCGCCGTGCGGCACGAAGTCCTCGAGAGCACGGAGCTGGACTCCGTACGCTCCGGCGAGAGCCACGATCTCGGCGAACAACGGGTCGACGTCCGCCCCCTCCTCGATCGCAGCGAGCCGGCCGATCGGGATGCCGGTCGAAGCGGAGACGTCGCCCATCGCAAGGCCCGCCCCAACCCTCAGATCCGCGAGCTTGTCGCCGAGACGTGACGTCGGAGTGACCTCGGTGCGAGACTGGCATCGCCCTCCGTAAGGTTGGCGACGATCCTATTCTAGTATCATCCGGAGGCGGCTGTCGAATGCGGGATGGCGAGCCAGTCAGCGAGGAGGACCTGGCCACTGGCCAGCGACTGGCGTCATCTCGTGCCGCGGCCGGCATGTCGCAGCGGCGGGCCGCGGAGGCGCTCGGCGTTGCCCAGAGTCGTATCGCCAAACTGGAGACGGGAGCGCGGCGTCTGCTGTTCAGCGAGGCGGTCGCCTTCGCACGACTCTATGGGGTCTCCCTGGACGCCCTCGCAGGCTCAGTCGGAACGGACGTCGCTGGATCGGACTGAGCTCCGCGAGCGCCGCGTCGATCTGGCACCCGCCCAGCCTTCCTGATGAGTCCGGCTCTCACTGCGCGCCGTCTCACCTGTGACGGTCCGATGTCCAAGGACTCCGCCGCCCGACGGGCCCGCCCTTGCACTACCAGATCTTCAGGTCGCTCCCGTACCGGATGACCCAGTAGGAGACCCCGCCGTCGGGGGCGAAGACGCTCGCGACAGCGCCGGTGTCCATCTTCCAGGGCTTGCGGAAGGTCATCGGCGCGAGGATGTCGCCAGCGCGGACGTTCGCCCAGCCGAAGGCACGGTCCGTCTTCACGACGAAGCAGAACGCGGCGGGGCGCTCGTCCGCAACACCCGCCGGACCATGGCAGAGCATCACCTTGATGTCGTTCGGCCCGGGTCGGAGGTCGAACCACACGGGCGCGTTCGCATCGGCCGTGATGGCGTTGAGGCGGCTCACGAAAGCACGGCTGGCGGACAGAACATCCAGCAGAGAACGGTCGTGGTCGTGGGTTGCGGGGTCGCGGGCCATGGGAGAGGCTCCTCGTGGTTGTCGGTCATCGGACGTCCCAACCCTGACCATCGACTGGACCTCATGCATGTCAACGGCTATGTCGCCGGCCCACGGTCAATGCCGTCCGCTGTGGGCACAAGGACCGCCATCGGCAAGCCGCCGTCCTCGACGCTCCGGTCGATAAGGAAACGGCACTCCTCTCACCATCAAGGGGCAAACCGATCCGTCATGTCCATCCAAGGCCGCGCATTCGGTGAACGATCACGGGCGATTGGTCGTCGCTGTCTTGCCGCCGGGAGCGCCCTGTCAACCCAGGCGGTGAGTCCGGGTGAAGCAGCACGTGCGAGGATGGGGAGCATGAAGGCGAGCGACGCTGCGTACGAGGTGCTGGCTGCGGCTGCGACACCGCTCCACGTGAAGGAGCTGTGCGATCGGATGGTGGCCGGGGGGCTATGGGAGACCGCCGGCAAGACGCCTTGGGACACGTTGTCCGCGATCCTAGGCAACGAGATCAACACGCTCGGCGCCGCCTCGCGCTTCAGCCGACCTGCTGCCAACACGTTCGCGCTGCGCCAGCCCGACGACCCCATTCCGCCGGTCGCCCAGGCGCCAGCGGCCGGGCCGAAGGCGTGGCTGTTCCAGGGGAACCCGAAGCTCTACGACCTGCTCGGCGGCATCGCCGAGGGTCGGCTCCGCAACTACGCGATGAACCAGCACCGCGACCACGCCGCCTACGGCGATCGGGTGTTCTTCTTCCTGTCCGGTGAGAAGGCCGGCGTCTACGCGGTCGGCCGCATCACGAGCACTGCCTACAAGGCGGACGAGCCGAACGAGTTCGGCCTGTGGAAGGTCGACGTCACCTTCGAGGCAACGGTCGAGGCGCCGCTCCTGCGCGCCGAGCTCCTCGGCGACCCCGTGCTCGCCACGTTCGGCCCTTTCGGCGGCCGCATGGGCACAAACTTCCCGATGTCCGCCGACGTGGCAGCGCGCCTCGAGCACGTCCTCGCGTCCCGGCTGCGTCCGGTCGACGGCTCGAAGACGCGCTGGTTCGATCCTGTCGCGTACGCCCTCGACCAGTCGATCGAGGCCGCGCGCCAGCGGGTCAAGGACGACCTCCTCGAGCACCTGCGCAACCTCACACCCACCGAGTTCGAGAAGGTCGTGTTCCTGCTCCTCGAGGCGCTCAAGTACGAGAACGTGGTTGTGACCGGCAAGGCCGGCGACCGCGGCATCGACGTCCGGGCCGTCCTCCGCTACCGCGGTGTTGCCGAGGTCCCGACCTTCGTGCAGGCCAAGCGCTTCGGCGAGGGCAACAACGTCGACGGCGCGGTCATCGGCCGCCTCCGCGGATCGCTCCCGGTCGAGGCCCACGGGATCGTCATCACGACCTCCGACTTCACGAAGCAGGCTCGTGTCGAGGCGGCGGCGGTCGGGACGGGCCTCAAGCCCATCTCGCTCATCAGCGGCGAGGAGCTCGTCGAGCTGCTCGTTGACCTCGGCATCGGCGTCGAGAAGCGCGAGGTCGAGATCTTGCGCCTGGCACCGGAGAAACTCGCCGAGGACCTCGCCAGCTGACGAAGACCCCTGCACGTCGGCCCGGGACCTACCGCGCCCGCCGGGCCGGCCTCGTCGCACGCCTCGCCGACAGCGTCGGCACCGGACCACTTCGACCGCGCCGAGGCGTGGATCCTTGCGCGCCCTGGCGATCGGCAGGACGCAGTTCAGCGAGGCGGTCCGGCGGCGTCGTCTACGGTCACACACGCTCCTCGGTGATCGTGTCGAGGAGGGCACCTACGGCGCCCATGACAGCGGTCTTTGGGTGCGGCGCCGGGACGGTCTCCGGCCCAAGATCGGATCCGTCGAGGATGCTCCGCCGGCGTGTCTCGCGGGTGCGTGCTGTGGGCGGGACGAGCGCCCTCTCGAGACGCACGATGTAGTTCTGGTAGTGGTCCGTGACGAGCGTCCGGACCTCATCGAGCCACGCATCCGCATCGGCGATCGCCTGGCCGTCGGCCGGGACGGCGACCGTCGCCGGAAGGGCCGCCTCGATGACCCGGCGCCGCTCTCGAAGGGCGAGAAGGCGCTTGTCGGACCTCTGCCCCGATCCCAGACGGTGGAACCGCCTGACGAGCGTCGATGCCAGGCGATCGACCGCTATGGCCATGCGCGCCTCCTCGCCACCGCCGCCGATGGTCCGATCGGGTCCCACGATGTCATCGCTTTCCAGGTCACCGGG
>CAIYZX010000261.1 GCA_903930745.1 uncultured Chloroflexota bacterium
CCGCACGCTCCTCAAGGTGACGTCCGCCCGCACGGGCGAGCCGGTCAGCCTCGAGATCGTCTAGGGCGGCCGCATGGCCCCCAAGAAGCCCGCAGGCGGCGCCGGAGCGGCGTCGCCTGTTTCGGCGTCCCCTGCAAGCGCCTGGTCCCTGGCGTCTGACGCGCCGGCGGAAGCCCCCACCCGCCTCACCGTGGCGCTGGTGCGCGGCCTCCGCGGCCTCCGCGGACAGGTGCGCGTGGAGCTCCTCACGGATCGCCCGGCGGACCGCTTCGCGCCCGGCAGCCGCGTCTTCGTCGAGGGCACGCCGCAGCGCCTGACCATCGTGGAGTCCTCCGCGGTGGCCGATGGGCCCGGCTGGTGGCTCCGGTTCAAGGAGATCCCCAGCCGCGAGGCCGCGGACACGCTGCGTGACCGCTACCTGGAGATCGTGCCCCCGGCGGAGGCGCGTGAGCCCGGCCGCTGGTTCTTCCACGAGCTCGTGGGCCTCGCGGTCCGCGGGACGAACGGGGAGGAGCTGGGGCAGGTCGTGGACATCTACCGGGCCGGTGGCGCCGAGGTGTTCACGGTTCGCGGGCCTCGAGGTGAGATCGACATCCCGGGTGTCAAGGACGTGGTCGCGGAGCTCGCGCCGGAGCGCGGCGAGATGCTCGTGAACATGGACAACCTGGACATGGACGCCCGCCCCGTCGACGACGAGGACTACGTCCGGCCGCGCGACCGGAGGCCGAAGGCGCAGCCCAAGCCGCCGAAGGGTCCCGCCCAGCCGCCCAAGGGGACCGCCAACGTGGTGCCCGCCGGGAAGGCGAAGGGGAAGGGGAGCGCGAAGCCGAAGAAAGCTGCAGCGCCCGCAGCCCCCGCCGAGGCCGTGGAGGGTTCCACGCCTGACGCCGCGCCTGACGCCGCGCCGGCGAAGCCGTCGAAGCCGTCGAAGTCCGTGAGGTCCAAGGCCCCCAAGGCCAAGAAGACCTCCGGCACCTACACGCTCAGCGCGGACGAGATCGCGGAGGCCATGGCCGCCGCCGGCAAGCCCATGCCCAGGACCGCGCTCCCGAAGACGCCCAGCGGCTCGTCAGACTGACGATGGCCCTCGAGGTTGAGGTCCTGACCCTCTTCCCGCCCATGGTGGAGGGTCCCCTGCGGGAGAGCATCCCCGGGCGGATCCTCGACAAGGGCCTCGCCACCGTCCGCGTGCACGACCTGCGCGCGTGGGGGCTTGGGAGGCACCGGACCGTTGACGACTACACGTACGGCGGCGGGGCCGGCATGGTCCTGCGCCCGGACGTGGTCGCGGCGGCCCTGGCGGAACTCCGGCGGCCGGACTCCACGGTGATCCTCATGGATCCCGCGGGCCGGCGGTTCGAGCAGGCCGTGGCACACGACCTCGCGGAGCGGTCGCACCTGGTCTTCCTGTGCCCCCGCTACGAGGGCGTGGACGATCGCGTGCGGGCGATGGTGGACCTGGAGCTTTCCATCGGCGACTACGTGCTCACCGGCGGCGAGCTCGCTGCGCTGGTCATCCTGGACGCGGTCATCCGGCTGCTCCCGGGTGCCATCGACGAGGCGTCCACCGCTGAGGAGTCGTTCGCGGCGGGCCTCCTGGAGTACCCGCAGTACACGCGCCCCGCGGTCTTCGATGGCCGCGAGGTGCCGAGGACGCTCGTCTCCGGCCACCACGAGCAGGTGCGCAAGTGGCGCCTGAAGGAGTCGCTCCGGCGGACCCTGGAACGGCGCCCGGACCTGCTGGACGGCCGCTCCCTGACCAAGGAGGAGGGCAAGCTCCTCGCCGAGGTCCGCATGGAGCAGGCCGCCGCGTCCGCAGCCGAGGTTGCGGACGCCTGACACACCGCCAATCCCGTGCTATCCTCCCCCGTCGGCCGTGCCGCCCGTGGCTCGCCGTCCCGGACCAGTGACCCACCGCAGCCGCGGCTGCCGACGACCGAACCAAGGACAGACCAACCGTGAACGTGCTCAACGAGATCGTCGCCGACCAGCTTCGAACCGACATTCCGGAGATCGTGCCGGGCGACACCGTCAAGGTGGCCGCCAAGGTCGTCGAGGGCAACCGCGAGCGCATCCAGGTCTTTGAGGGCCTCGTGATGCGCGTCCGCAAGTCGGGCATCGCCTCCACCATCACCGTGCGCCGCATCGCGTCCGGCGTGGGCGTGGAGCGCACCTTCAAGATCCACAGCCCCCGCATCGACAAGATCGATGTCGTGCGCCACGGCCAGGTCCGCCGCGCCAAGCTGTACTTCCTGCGCGACCGCGTGGGCAAGGCCGCGACCACCCTTCGCGAGCGCCGCTAGCCGCCGGCGGGCGCACCGCCCGCCACAGCGCAGCACCAGACGCGACCCCCGGCACGCCGGGGGTCGTTTCGATTCCCGGGGTGGAACGAGGACCTAGAGGTCCACCGTGCCGGCGACCACCGTGGCAACGCGGCCGCCCGTCCAGACGGTGCCGTCCGGGTCCTGGGTGATGGAGATGCGCCCCGCGCGGCCGATGGCGCCGCCCTGCGCCGCCATGTACGGCGCGGTGATGCGGCCGCTGGCCAGGAGCCAGCCCGCGACCGAGGCGTTGAGCGAGCCCGTCACCGGGTCCTCCACGAGGTAGCCGTTCTGCGGGTAGAGGGCGCGGATCTCCAGCTGGACGTCCCCGCCCGGAGCGTGGAGGCCCGCCAGGCCCAGCGGCAGGCGGACGTCCGTCGGGCGGACGCCCAGGACGGCCTCCGCGTTCTCGAGCAGGACCGCGCACCAGCCGGGCCCATTGTCCGCCCACGCGGCGTCCACGATCGCGGAACGCGGCAGGCCGATGCCGGCGGCGATCTCGCCCAGCAGCGACTCGTCAACGGCGCCGGAGCGGAGGAGGGGAGGGGCGGCGAAGGCGAGCTCATCGGGACCGGTCCGACGGACGGTGACAAGGCCCGTGCCGCACTCCTGGACGATCCGGTCACCGCCGTGCGGGACGCCGCCCGCTGCGAGCCAGGCTTGACAGGTGCCCAGCGTGGGGTGCCCGGCGAACGGCAGCTCCTCGTCCGGCGTGAAGATCCGCACCCGGTAGTCCGCGGCGCCATCGCTCGGCGGCAGGACGAACGTGGTCTCGGACAGGTTCGTCCAGCGGGCGAACCGGAGCATGTCCGGGGTGGACAGGCCCGTGGCGTCCAGCACCACGGCAAGCGGGTTGCCGGTCCCGGGACCGGTGGTGAAGACGTCGACCTGGGCGAACGGGCGTTGCATGGGCAGATTGTGCCACTGCCTGCGGCGCGCGCTACCCTTCGCGGCGATGGCCCCGATCGTCCCCACCCTCCGTTTCGAGCGACCGCTCTGGAACGCGGGCGCCAGCCGCATCGCGGGCTGTGACGAGGTGGGTGTCGCTCCCACGTGCGGCGCCGTGGTGGCGGCGGCCGTGATCATGCCCGTGAACTGCAAGCGCATCCCGGGCGTGCGGGACTCCAAGACGCTCTCCGCGGCCCAGCGGGACCGCCTCGCCCCGGTGATCCGCCGCCGTGCGGTGGCGGTTGGCGTGGGTGCCGCGTCCGTCGCGGAGATCGACCAGCTCAACATCTACCACGCCACCCACCTCGCGATGCGCCGGGCCATCGCCCGCCTCGGCGGCCACGACCACGTCCTGGTGGACGGCCTGCGGATCGCGGACTTCGAGAAGGAGGTGGGCCCGTACACCGCCATCGTGGACGGCGACGCGCTCGCGTACTCCATCTCGTGCGCGTCGGTGGTGGCGAAGACCGTCCGCGACCGGATGATGGCGGGCCTCGCCGCCCGGTACCCGCAGTACGGCTGGGAGCGCAACCAGGGGTACGCCACGAAGGAGCACCGCGACGCCATCCGTGCGCACGGGCTCACGCCGCATCACCGCCGATCCTTCCAGGCGCTCCACACGCTCCTCGCGGGTGACCAGCTCTCGCTCTTTGGCGGGGACGAGGACGCGGCCGGCGGCCCGGTCCCGGAGGTGGAGCTGCCGGAGGACCTGCTCCCGGACGAGGCGGACGCGCTGGCGGACGAGGTCTTCGCGGCGCAGCTCTGACAACCCCGGCGGGCCGAGGCGGCGCACGGGTCGCATGAGTCGCGGATGAGCCGCCGATGAGTGGGCGCCCGCACCATGACCGCATGGACAGGATGCGCTCCACGCCCGCACAGCTCGCCGGCGACGCTGCCGAGGACGAGGTCTGCCTGCGCCTGGTCGCGGGCGGCTGGGAGGTCCTCGCGAGGAACCTGCGCCTGGGCCGGAGCGAGGTGGACGTGCTGGCGGTGGACCCCGGGCCGCCGCGGGAGCTGGTGGTGCTGGAGGTGCGGCGCCGGGCCCGGCGGGACTTCGGGCTCGCGGAGGAGACGCTGGACCACGCGAAGCGGCGGGCCATGCGCCGGGCGGTGGGCCTGCTCCTGGAGCGAGGCGCGCTGCCGGACGGCCGAAGCCTGCCGAGGCTCCCGGTGCGCGTGGACCTCGTGGCGATGGATGCAGGTGCGGATGGGCGCGTGAGCGTCCGGCATCATCGTGGCATCGGCCTCGGCGGGAGCGGCTGAGCGGGCGCGGACAAGGGGCCGCGCAGGGGCGCTGTGGTACACTCCCGGCCGCCACGGGCTGTCCGTGGCGGTCAACCCGTGCCCGGGCGGCGCAAGCCGGCCGGAGCTCACACGCGGATCACCTGTCCAGTGGGACGGTGCCGGACCGGCGGGCGCAAGGCTCGAAGGACGGAACCTGCTGGAGATCCGCGGAGGCTCAACCGCAGGAGGCTACACAGTGCCCACCGTTTCGATGCGCCAGCTGCTCGAGGCCGGCGTCCACTTCGGACACCAGACCCGCCGCTGGAACCCGAAGATGAAGCCCTTCATCTTCGCCGAGCGCAACGGCATCCACATCATCGACCTGGCCCAGACGGCCAAGCGGCTCGAGGTCGCCCTCGCGTTCGTGTCCGACACCGTCGCCCG
>CAIYZX010000262.1 GCA_903930745.1 uncultured Chloroflexota bacterium
CCGCTATGCCTCCTCGTGCAGCTCCGCGTCCGCGCGGGCGAGGATCGCGTCGATGGCCGCCTGGACCTCCGGCGCCACCGGGTCCACCACGGGCCCCGCGAGGATCTCCTCCACCCGCGCCCTCGCCCGCGTGTACATCGACGGACGTCCGGCGGTCTGCCACGCCTCGTACGGCGCCCGCGAGATCAGCCGGGGCTCGTGGAACTCGCCGCTCCGCGCCGCGCGACGGCTGGCCGGCATCGCGAGGAAGTTGCCGCCCGGACCCACCTCGGCGATGTCGTCGAACAGCTCCGCGCCCTCGCGCCCGTCCACGCCGTCCACCAGGCGCAGCGCGAGGTGCGCCAGCTCGTTGTCCACCAGGATCTGCTCCAGGACCAGCGTCTGGTCGCCGTCCAGCTCGCCGTACCCCACCACGATGTCCGCGCCCGCGGCGATGGGCGGCAGCATCGTGAGGAGCTTCTCGATGCAGGCCTCCGGCCCCGTGTCGTGCGCGTCCGTGGCGCAGCCGGCCGCGATCGTTGGCAGGCCGTAGTGGCGGCCCATGGAGGTGAGCGCACCGCTCATGATCCCCATCTCCGGCGTCCCGGCGAGGAAGCCGCCGGATCGGAAGTCCATCGTCCCCACGGCTGACCCGTACTGGACCGGCCGCCCGGGATGCGCCAGCTGGAAGATCACGATGGCGGAGAGCGCCTCCGCGTTCGCGAGCGCGATGTTCCCCAAGAGCGAGGCGGGGCCCGTGGTGCCGGGCACGGGCATGGGCATCATCGTCACCGGGACGTCCCACTCGCCCATCTCGAGGTACGCGTCCAGCATCTCGCCGTCATGGACCAGCGGGGCCACCGGGCAGTAGACGAGCGACGCGAGGTGCCGCTCCCGCGCCGCCTCCTTGCCGCCCGCCAGCGCCTCCAGCATCTCGCCGAGGTAGCGCGCCTGGTCGCGCCGGTGGAGCTCGTGCTGGCCGTGCTTGGAGAGCGACGTGAGCATGGCCGCGAACTCGTGGAGGGGGCGCGAGGCCACGGGTTTGTCAGCGGCCGCCACCGGGGGCCAGCCCATGACCGTGAGGTCGCACTGGCCGAAGACGCGCATGGCGTCCACGGTGTCCTGCTTGCGGCCGTAGCGCCGCTCGCCGGTGGCGAAGTCTCGGGCGAAGGCCGCGGTGCCGTCCATGGCGAACCGGGTGACCGGGGACGGGACCGCGAAGTCGTGGACGGGGTTGCGCGCGCCGAAGACGAAGGAGCGCGGGGCGAGGGCCATCGCCCGGTCCACGAGCTCCGGGGCCATCTTCACGAGAACGAAGCCTTCGGGCCCGCCGGGGTCGCCGCCTTCGGCCCGGTCTCCGGCATCGGCCGCGCGCGTGATCTCCGCGCCCGCCGCCGCCAGCACCGGGGGCGCCAGCTCGCCGTAGACCCTGACCCCCACCTCCGCGAGGATCCGCAGAGACTCCTCGTGCACCCGCCGGATCTCGTCCGCCGAGAGATACCCGCCCTCGTTGCGCATTCGTCCGCCTCCCCGTCTGGCCGCGCTTGATCGTGTGTGCCTAGCCCTGGTCCTGCATCTCCGCCCGTGCCGCCTGCTCCAGGCGGAGCAGCTCGTCCTCCACGCCGTCGGCGAAGGGCAGCGGCTGGTGGGAGGCGATCGCCGCCGCCACCTTCTCACGGGCCTCTTCCAGGATGTCCGGCCGGCCCTGCTGCTCGAACCGGTCCCACGTGTTGTGGTAGCCCAGCTTCGGCAGCAGCCACTCGCCGCCCCGAACCGCCGCGCGGGTCTCCTGGCGGGCGAGGAAGTCACCCACCGGCCCCACCTCCTCGAGCGCCGCGAGGACGTCCGTCTCGCCGATCCCCTCTCCGATCCCCCGTGAGAGCCGCCGGCTGGACCGGTAGATCTCCAGGTCGATGAGGTAGGTCTCCAGGCAGAGCGTGGACGCGCCGCCCAGCGACCCCGGGCCGATGATGACGTCCGGCCGCGAGAGCACCGGCAGCATCCAGTTGATCGCCCGCTCGTAGGAGCTCTGGATGCCGGGCACGAACTGGTCCGAGCCCGCGTTGGACGCGGTCACCGGCAGGTTGTAGAAGCGGCCCATCTCCGTGGTGGCCGCGCCCAGCAGCGCATGCTCGGGTCCGCCACCCGCCCAGCGCCCGGAGCGCGGCTCCATCGCCGCCAGCGCCGCACCGTAGATGACCGGCGCGCCCGGCTGGGCCACCTGCGCCAGGGTGATCGCGCCCAGCACCTCGGCGTTGCCGGAGACCACCGTGGACCGCAGGCCCGTGGGGGCCGAGGTGCCCATCATGGGCATCGGCATGATGCAGACGGGGATGCCCCAGCCCACCGTGGCGAGGTAGGCGTCCGTGTGCTCCTGCTCCATCGCGAGCGGGCTCACCGGGCAGAAGAGGATGCTGAACGGCTTGAGGTCCCGGACGCGCTCGCGGGACCCGTAGATGGTCTCCAGCACGCGGAGCAGCCAGGCGGCGTCCGCCGGCGAGGCCACCTCGTCCTGGATGTGCTTGGAGAAGAGCGTGTGGACCCAGCGCCAGTGGTGGACCGCGGGACCGGGGCCGCCGCTGCCCTCCACGCCGCTGTTGACCATGCGCCAGTAGCAGCCGATCTCGTCCAGCGTGTCCACGAGGCGCGTGGCCTGCGCCCAGTCATCCCAGGTGGGCGCGCGGCGCTCGCCGGTGACCGTGTCGTAGACCGTGGTGGTCTCGCCGTCCGGCATGAGCGTGGTCTCGCCCTGGTTGAGGCGGAGGACGTGGCCCTCGCGGCGGGCGCCCATGTCGAACTGCTTCGGGGCGGAGGCGAGCGCCTGCTCCACGAGCGCCCTGGGGAACCGGACGCGCCGCTCCGCCTCGTCCACCCGCGCGCCGGCGCCGCCGAGGAGCGCCCGGGCCTTGGCGGAGTCGATGCGCATGCCGATCCGCTCGAGCGCCTGGAGCGACTGCTCGTGGATGCCGGCGATCTCGGCATCGGACAGGACGCGCAGGAGGGTGGACATGGGCGGCTCCCCGGTGGCGGCGTGGTCGTGGGCGTTCGTGCGGGCGTTGGACCGCAGCATGACCCGCGGAGTGGGCGGCACGCCTCGCGGTCCCGGGGCGCGGAACCGGGTCGGCCGCCGTGGCGTCACGCTCCCCAACCGCTACCATCCGGCGTCCGCCAGTCCTCGAGGTTGATCGTGTCCTCCGCGTCCCCGTCGTCCCGCAACCGTCCCGCCGGTCATTCCGCCCGTCGCCCCTCCCGCCCGGTCGCGGGCGCCCTCGTCGCGCTCGCCTGCGCATCGGTCCTGCTCGCCGCGTGCGGCGGCAGCGCCGTCGCCCCGGCCACGCCCGGTCCCACCGCCACGCCCTCGGCCACCGAGGCGCCGTCCGCGACCCAGGCCGCCACGGAAGCCCCCGCGGAGTCCGCCACGCTCCTGCTCCAGGTCCGCTCCGAGGGCGGGTTCATCAACCCGTCCGCGCGCATCGGCGCCCTGCCGCTCGTGACCGTTGACTCGGATGGCCGCATCTACACCGCGGGCGCGTCCGGCATGACGATGATCTCCACGGTCCTCGTCCGGGACACGGGTGCGGCGGGTGCGGCGGCGATCCTCGAGGCCATCAAGGCCGCCGGCCTGGACACGGACAACGCGGGCTCCGGCGGCCCCAACACCAACCCGGACGCCGGCCAGACCATCGTCACCGTGGTGATCAACGGGGAGACGTTCGAGACCCGGCTCTCGTCCGGCGGCGGCGTGCCGAACGGCGGGAACCCGGGCGGCATCGGCATCGGCGGGGGCACGAACCCCGGCGGGCCGGTGATCGGCGGCGGCGGGACGGGTGGAACGGCCACGGGTGGCATCTCCGCGGCCGAGGACCTGGTCGCCAGGCTCCAGGATCCCACCGTGGGCTGGGGTGGTCCGGCGGTCCCGGCCACCGAGCTTGCGCCGCAGGGCTACCTCGTGTCCGTGGCGCCGCTGCCGGACGGCGGCATGGGCGGCACGCCCGTGGACTGGCCGCTGGCCACGGCGCTCGCAGACTTCGGCTCGCTCGCCACGGCGAACATGGGCCAGGACGGCCTTCGGACCGGCAACGTGCTGGGCGCGGACGCCACGGCGCTCGCCACGGCGCTTGGTGAGGCGCCCTTCGGTACGGTGCTCTCGTCCGGTGGCAAGACCTGGAGCGCGTGGATCCGCCCGCTCCTGCCGGACGAACTGGGCTCCTAGCCCTCCTCCGCCGGCCACGCCTCCCTCGCCCGGAGCCCGCCCGGTGCCCGCCCAGCGGGCAACCTGCACGACGGAGCTGCATTCCTGCCCGCTTGCGGATGCAGATCCGACGAATCCGGGTGCAACGTGCAGATTCTGCCCGCGTGGAGATGCAGGATCGCCGGGGCGTCGGCTGGGCTGCCCGCTGGGCGGGCAGGAGATCGGCCGGGTCCTCGGATACCGGCACGAACGCGGCCGATCGCGCGGGCCGTCCTCGCGGCTGACCGTCCCAGCGGCCGAGGGCCCGGCCGTCCTCGGGGGCCCGGCCGGCGGTCGACCAGGACGACAGGCCCGAGAAACGGTGCGCCGGCCCGGTGCAGGGACACCGGACCGGCGGGGGCCACCGTTGGGAGGGGCGCGAGGAGCAGCGCCCGGGCATCAGTGCGTGTCAGGCTCCTTGAGCGGCAGGATCCGCACGGAGATCGTGAACACGAGCGCTCCGAAGGCCAGCACGCCCAGCACCACGAGCCACTCGATGATCGTGGGCACGTAGAAGTAGCTCTCGGCGAAGGACGTCACTCCGCCCGGGCGGCCCACCGGAAGGCCCGGCGGCAGCTCGATGTTCGGGAAGGACAGTCCGTTCAGGACGAGGTTGAGGCGGTGGACGAAGATGCCCACGATCGCGATCCCGCCGGCCGTGGCCACCATCGCGGGGCGCTGCCGCAGCGGCCGGATCGCCAGGATCACGAACGGCACCACGAGGCCCACCACCACCTCGAAGAGGAAGAGCGGCAGGTACGGGCCGGAGAGCATCCGCCGGGCGGCATCCGCCTCCGGGGCGCCCGGGTAGAGCGCGGTCAGGTACTCGGCCAGGAGGAGGAACCCCTCCACGGCCGTGAAGACGCCCAGCAGGCCGCCGAGCAGCGCCACCAGGTCGTCGCCGAAGTCCAGGCGCTTGAAGTGCCGCAGGAGCACGGCCAGGATGATCACCAGGCCCATGCCGGAGACCAGCGCGGACGCGATGAACATCGGCGCCATGATGGACGTGTACCAGAACCCCCGGCTGATCTGGAGGCCGAAGATCCACGCCGTGATGGAGTGCAGCATGATCGCTGCGGGAAGAGCCACCCAGGCCATGGCGCTCTTGATCTTCTCGTCGCGCGCGATCGCCGCCGGCGACGCGCTGGTCCCCAGGGCGAAGCGGGACCCGGCACGGGCGAAGTCCGCACGGGCGTAGAGCCAGACGTAGAACGCGGACATCGCCATGTAGATCGTGACGATGGTGATGTCCCAGACCATGGGCGACGTGGGGTTGAAGTAGAGCGGGATGTTCAGGATCCGTTCCGGCCGGCCCAGGTCCGGGAGGATGAACGTGGCCGCGAGGACCACGGCCACCGTGGCCTCCAGGACCGCGAGCCGCGTGATGGGCTTGAAGGCCTTGATCCCGAAGAGCCGGCCCGCGGAGGCCACGATCAGGCCGCCCGCGGAGAGGCCAACGAAGAACATGAAGAAGAGGATGTACTGGCCCCACATCACGGTGTTGCGCATGCCCGTGACCACGAGGCCGTTGGCGAACTGGTAGAGGAACGCGGCCACGCCGATGGCCATGACCACCAGGAGGAGCGCGATCCAGGCGAGGAACCGGCCGCCGTAGCGGCGCGAGGGAGCCACGGCCAGGCCGGGCGCGGGGGTTGCGGCGGCGCTCACAGCGGGGACCTCCGGCGGGGCGAGAGGTAGAAGACGGACGGGTTGGTGCCGGCCTCTTCGAGGAGGACCGTGCCCTCGCGCTCGCGGATGAGCGTGGCGAGACGGCCGTTCGTGTCGTTCAGGTCACCGAAGACACGCGCTCCGGCGGGACAGCTGACCACGCAGGAGGGCTTCTGGTCCTCGGCGAGCCGCTGCACGCACATCGTGCACTTCTCCACCGTGCCCAGCGGACGGGCGTCCACCATGCCGGTCTCGTGCGGGGTGGGCCGCTCGGGCTCGCCCCAGTTGAAGTTCCGGACGCCGTACGGGCACGCGATCATGCAGTACCGGCAGCCGATGCACCGGTCCGTGTCCTGCATCACGATGCCGTCCGAGCGATGGTACGTGGCCTGCACCGGGCAGACCTTCACGCACGGCGCGTTCTCGCAGTGCTGGCACGCGAGCGGCAGCCACTGCATGGACATGCCGCCCTCGCGGCCCACCTTGGGCTGGTCCAGCGCCTCACCGTCCGTGAGGATCCTGTTCCACCACATCCCGAGCGGGATGTCATTCTCGCTCTTGCAGATAACGGCGCACGACCAGCAGCCGATGCACCGCTCCTGGTCCACCGCCATGCCCCAGTGGGGCTTGTCCGATCGGGGGCCAATCTCGCCCCACGCCCGCGAGGCGTCCGAGAGCGCCTCGATCGGGGAGATCTTGCTGTCCGACATCAGGCCTCACCCGCCTTCTCGACCTGGCAGCGGCAGTCCTTCCACCCGGTGGAGGGAGCCCACATGTTGCCGACGAAGTGCACCTCGTGGATGGGGTTCACGACCGACGAGGTCAGCTCGTTCACACCCTTCCCCTTCTTGAACTGGCGTGGCCACCAGCCCTCGTAGAGCGTCACGGAACCCGGCTGCTCCGCCGGGGTGACGTGGGCCCAGGCCACCACCTCTCCGCGGGTGTTCCAGACCCGCACGAGGTCGCCCGTGGCGATCCCTCGCGTGGCCGCGTCCTCCTCGGAGATGAAGACCTCCGGCCGCTCACCGTGGATCTCGTTGAGCCAGGCGTTGTTCGCGTACGAGGAGTGGATCCGCCACTTGGAGTGCGGCGAGAGCAGCTGCAGGGGCCATTCCGCCGGCGGATGGACCGTGTCGTCATAGGGTGGCCGGTACGTGGGGACGGTCTCGTCCAGTTCCTGGAACCGCGCCTCCTCCTTGTAGAACTCGATGCGGCCGGTTGGGACGAACACCTTCGTCTGTTCCAGCTTGGCGGGGAGCGACCGGGGCGGGAACGGCACCAGGTCGCGGATCTGCTTGAGGAAGGGGATGTCCGGATCCGGGACCTTGAGGCGGACCGGGCCCTCGCGGAGCATCTCCAGCGTGATCCCCTCGGTGGGGCC
>CAIYZX010000263.1 GCA_903930745.1 uncultured Chloroflexota bacterium
CGGGTCCTCCTCCGCCTCCTCGGTGATCCGCAGGACGGTGGCGCGGGCGCCCGATTCCAGCTGCGAGAGCGGGGTGCCCGATGGGCGGGTCCGCGCGGTCTCGAGGTCGATGGGATTGCCGTGCGGGCAGGTCACCGGGTGGCCCAGGAGGTCGTCCAGCTTCGCCTCCACGCGCGGCGAGAGCGCACCCTGGAGCCGTGCGGCCTCCACGTCGCTCTCCGCCCAGGAGAGGCCCACCACCGATGTCAGGAGCCACTCGAGGAGCGCGTGGCGGCGGAAGATCCCGTCTGCGGCGGCGCGGCCGGCGGTGGTGAGCGCAAGGCCCCGGCCCGCGGCGGGCTCCAGCAGGCCATCGGCGGCGAGGCGGCGGCACATCTCGGACGCGGCCTGCGCGGAGACGCCCACGTGGCGCGAGATCTGGGCCGAGGTGGCGGTGCGACCGTCCGAAGCCATGACGCGCAGGGCGAGGAGATACTCCTGCGCGGCGGTGGAGATGTCGGCGGTGTCGTGGCGACGCTGCATGGTGCGAGTCTACGGCCGCGGCGGCGGGGCCTGCGGGTCATCCGGGTCGCCGCCGGGGATCCGTGCCGGCGGCAGGCGCGAGAGCCTGCGGGCGGCGACGGCGGCCGCAGCCACGTACGCGAGCGTGGTCACCACCACGAGCGCGCCCCTGCCCTCCGACGGCTGCGGCAGCGTGCCCGCCGAGAGGACGATGGCCACGGGGATGCCGACGGCGAGCGCCACGACGCCGGAGAACGCGGCCATGGCGGCCGCGGCCGGTGCGGCGAACAGGACGAGGATCACGAGTGGCTGGACGAGGACCGCCAGCGCGTCCTGCTCCGGCGTGCACCGGGCGGCGTACGTGCCGCAGCCGGTGAGCGCATCCAGGACGGTGGCGAGGGCCCAGCCCACGGGCGGCCACCCCGCGAGTGCCATGAGCAGCCGGCCGCGGCGGCCCGTCCGGGTGGCGATGGCGAGGAGCCGTTCCGGGGCGAGGCGGCCGACGAGAGCCTCGATGTCCGGTCCGGCGGCCGCGGGCGGCGGCGGCGCGGTCTGCGTCCGGGGGCGCGGGCGGGGTCCCGGGGTGGGAGCGGCGGCAGGGGCCGACTCGTTGGCGGCGCCCGCGCCACCTTCCGGGCCCGGCGTGGCCGCGGGTGCCCGGCGCGTCCCGGTGCCCCGCCGGGCCCGTGCCTGGTACTCCGGCCCGTGCTTGCGAGGGTCCGCGAACTCCTTCGGGTTCACCGTCCAGAACGTGCCGGAGGACTCGCCGTACCAGGCACCGCCGGACCACTCGGGCTCGAACGGGGTCTCGTGCGCGTCGTCGTACGAGGTGGAGCCGTGGGTGGCGCGCCGCGGCCGATGATGCGAGCCATCCCGCGGTGGCGGGGGCGCAGAACGCCTCGTCTCCCCGCCGGTTTCGTCTGGCGCTGCCCCCGCCCGCCGCGCCCGATAGGCCTCGCGGGTGGCCCGAGCCCGTTCGGGATCGGCCCGCCATCCCGGCTCCCCGCGAGTGCCACCCGCCGCCCCGCCGGCACTCGAGGGTCGCGCGGCCGGCCGCGGCGCAGACCGCACCCCGGAACCCGGCCTGGCACGCAGGTGCCCCTCGCCGTCGATCAGCTGCTCGTACGCCGCCTGGACCGCCAGGAACCGGGGCAGCATCCGCTCCCCCGCCCTGTCCGGGTGGACCTGCTTCACCAGCCGCCGGTACGCGGACCGGATCTCGTTCTCGGACGCGCCCGGGGAGAGCCCCAGCGTGCGATAGGGATCCGCGGAACCGGTCACGGGGTGACCTCGATGGTCAGCGGGCGAGCTCGCCCAGCGGCGCCAGCTCGAAGTCGGCCGTGGCCTCGGCCACCACCGCGCCGCGGGGATCCATGGCCGGCGGCGTGTGGTATCGGGCCAGCATCCGCAGCGGCTGCCCGCCCAGGACGCCCACCTGGGCCAGCGCCTCGACGGTGGCGGCCCACGGCCCGCGGTCGTTCGCCGCGCCGTCCTCGATCTTGAGCGCGAGACCGGACGCGGTGCTCCCCTCGCCCTTCGCGCCCGGCAGGATGCCCACGCCCGTGAAACCCTCGGCGCCGCCCTTGACCACGAGATGCCCGGGCACGGCCTTCATCAGCGAGGTGTCGAGGCGGTCCCGCGTCCCGGCGACCAGCTCCGGGTGCGCCACCATCGCGTCACGCACCTCCAGGAGGTGCCGGGCGACGTGCGAGCGCGGGTCCACGGACGGCACGGCCAGGGGATCGGCAAGGAAGGCGTACGCGCCCGCGATCTCGCGCAGCGGGAAGGCGAACGTGGCGATGCCGCAGGCGTCCGTCCCCATCACGAGCGCGGTCCGCCGGACGCCGAAGCAGTCGGCCACCGCGTCCACGAACGCCTCGTGCGCGGGATGGTCCTCCTGCCAGTACGTGTCCGGCTCCCAGCCGCCCATCTTCGCCAGCAGCAGGAACGCGGTGTGCTGGCCGGAGCACATGTGGCGCAGCTGCGAGGGGCGCTCGCCGTCCCGCGAGAGGCGGGCGGCGGTGAGCGGGTCAATCGGCGTGACATCGGCCCCGCAGGAGAGCGAGGCCGCCGAGACACCGGCGCGCCGGTGCAGCGCCATGATGGTGCGGACGTGCAGGTCCTCGCCGGAGTGGCTGGAGCACATGACCGCCAGCTCCTCCGACGTGAGATCGAACTCCGCCCGGCCGCCGGCGCGCAGCAGCGCCACCAGGCCGAAGGGCTTCACCGCCGAGCGCAGGTTGACCAGCCGCTCCATCTCGCCGAGCGCGTGGATGGGCCGTCCGGCCGCATCCGCCTCCACGATGTCGCCGCGATGGACGGACTCCACCACGCCGTTGCGGACCTGGCGGACGAGGACCGGCGCTGCGGGCCAGCGCGGCGAGCGGGAGGAGGTCTTGGGGGCCATGGGCGCGAGCATAGCGCGGGGGCGCACGCACGGGGCGGAGGCGCACGCGCGCGGACGCGGTGGTCCGGACCGGGGTAGGATTGGACCTCGACCGGTGTCGGCGCGTTGCGCCCCGGGCGACGCCTCGCCCGCCTCCCCGGAAGCACAGATACGCGAGGACCCACGTGGCTGACTGGCCCACCCTGCACGTCTCACAGCACCCGGCCGTCCGCCACAAGCTTGGCATCCTCCGCGACGTCTCCACGGAGCCCAAGAAGTTCCGCGAGGTGGTCCGCGAGCTCTCCTGGCTGCTGGGCTACGAGGCGCTGGCGGATGCGCGCCTGCGCAAGATCGACGTCCCAACGCCCCTCGAGGTCATGCACGGCGAGGAGCTGGCGGACCGCATCGGCCTCGTGCCCATCCTGCGGGCCGGCCTCGGCATGGTGGACGCGATGCTGGAGCTGATGCCCACGGCGCAGGTCTGGCACCTGGGCCTCTTCCGCGACGAGCGCACGCTGCGCCCGGTGGAGTACTACAACAAGCTCCCGAACGAGAGCACCGTTGACCTCTCGCTGATCCTGGATCCCATGCTCGCGACCGGCGGCTCCGCCACGGCGGCCATCGAGGTCCTGAAGCGATGGGGTGCCGTCCGCATCAAGCTGGTGAACCTGATCGCCGCGCCCGAAGGCGTTGAGGCCGTGGCGAAGGCGCACCCGGACGTGGAGATCTACTGCGCGTCGCTGGACCGCCAGCTCAACGAGAAGGGCTACATCATGCCGGGCCTCGGAGACGCGGGCGACCGCCAGTTCGGCACCGGCAACCCGGGCTGAGGTGCAGGCGCCCAGCGCGCGGCGCGTCAGCCTCCAGCACGACAGCCTGAGCGAGCCCGCCGAAACCTGGGAGCCCCCGGCGACCAAGCGGGACCTCGATGCCTGCAGCACGCTGGGCCGCGCCGCCTACGCGCTGATCCCGCGGTCGCTTGACGCCGTGGAGCTGCCCGATGGCGCCGTCGCCGAGCTGGCGGCGTCCGTTGGCAGCCTCCAGCCGGGGCGGGTGATCCTGCTCCCGCGCACACCGCGCGCCACGGGGAAGAAGACGTGGGCGATCACGCCCTCGTGCGTGCTGGGCATCGGCCAGGATGCCGTCGCGCTCTGGGCGGACCGCGCGGACGAGCGGATCGTCGCCCGGATCCGGTACGACGAGATCGCCGCAGTGGCAGATCTCACGGTCCTGCTGTTCGGCCGCCTGGAGATCGTGGGCCCGGAGACGTCCAGCGTGATGCGCTACAACATGGTGGGCCGCCCGGAGATCCGCGCGGCGCTGCGCACGGTTCGCGAGCGCTTCTCGCCCGGTGCCGCCCTGGCGGGTGCGCCAGGCGGCCCCCAGCCGGACGAGCTGCCGCACAAGTGGATGGGCCTGCTCCGCTCCGGCGACCTGTGCAACGTGGACGGGGCGGCCAGGATCACCGCCGCGGGGCTGTTGACGTCCGCGAGGCCCGCTGCCCGGACCGGGGTCGCCGTCGCGTCGGCGCGTGAGGTCATTGTGGCCACCGAGCCGGACACGCCGGGCGTTGGCGGCTACGGCGTGGATCTCGTGAC
>CAIYZX010000264.1 GCA_903930745.1 uncultured Chloroflexota bacterium
AGGCCGTCTTCGACGCCGTCGTCGCCGGCTACAAGCCCGCCTGATGACCGTGACCGGCGTGCAGCCGCCTCGCGCCACCGATCCCGCCGCTGCGGCGGGGTCGCTGCCTGCGGCTGCGCCCGGGGCCGGCAAGCGCCTCCTCCTCGCCACGGATCTCTCCGAGGCCTCCGAGTCCGCCACGGACCAGGCCTTCGAGCTCGCCGCGCGCCTGGGGGCGGAGCTGCTGGTCGTCTCGGTGATCGATCCCGGCTCGCTCCTGATGCCCGGGGGCCGGTTCCGCGCCCGCGTGGACCAGGTCCGCGAGAAGCGGGAGCAGCTGGCCCAGGCGCTCGTCGAGCGTGGGCGCGGCCTCGGCATCGAGGTCTCGTTCCTGGTCTGGACGGGTGATCCGGGCGACATGATCGTCTCCGCCGCGGAGGCGGAGCACGTGGACATGGTCCTCGTGGGGAGCCACGGCCGCGGTGCGGTCGGCCGGTTCTTCCTGGGCTCCGTGTCTGAGCACGTGGTCCGCAACGCCCCCTGCCCGGTCCTCGTGGTCCGGCCGCGGGAGGCCGGCGTCAACTAGGACGCCGCAGCGGGGACGCACACCTCGCAACACACGACGAAGCCCGACCGGCGACGGTCGGGCTTCTCGATTCCCGGGGAGGACGGGGATCGCTCCCCTACTTCGTGTAGACGCCCTCGGGGTCCAGCTCCTCGCGGACGAGCCGGAGCTCCTCCGCGGTGGGCGCGGGGGTGGTCTCCAGGTGCTCGCTGATCCGCGGCTCCCAGGCGATGGTCGCGCGGACGTCGTCCAGCGTGGCGCCGGGGTGCAGCGAGTCCAGGCGCATCTCGCCGGTCTCGTCGAAGTGCCAGATGCCCAGGTCCGTGACCACCACGGACGGACCGCGCCCGTTCCAGCCGCCGGCCTTGCGGATCCGCTCCGCGTTCTCGGCCCCGCCGAGGTTGCCGGGGGAGGTCCGGAAGTCGATCTCCTTCACGAAGGAGCGCGGCGACTGGCGCATGATCACGAAGACCTGCTTCGCGTTGATCGCGATCTCGCACGCGCCACCGGAGCCCGGCAGGCGGGTCCTGGGCGCGTCGTACTCCCCGATCACCGTGGAGTTCAGGTTCCCGTACCTGTCGATCTGGGCGGCGCCCAGGAAGCCCACGTCGATCAGGCCGCGCTGCAGGTAGAACGCGAACAGCTCGAACATGGAGACCACCGCGGTGGCGCCGGTCACGATGGTGGGGTCGCCGATGGACAGCGGCAGCCGCGCCGGCCGGGCGCCGAAGACGCCCGCCTCGTACACAAGCTCAAGGTCAGGCGTCACGGTCCGCTTCGCGAGGTTCACCGCGATGTTCGGCAGGCCCACGCCCACGAAGCAGACGCGTTGCCCCGCCAGCTCACGGGCCGCCGCAACGATCATCATCTCGTTCTTGGTGAAGCCGAGGTCGCTCACAGGTACTCCCCGTACTCCACGCTGCCCGAGGGGGCGGAACCCGGTGTCAGGGTCCTGATACGCTCCTCGCCCAGCTTCTGCATGTACGCCGCGCGCCCATCGAGGTCGTAGACCCACTCGCGCAGCCACGCCTGCGTCTTCTCCTCGTCCCTGGAGATGGGGTCCCAGTCCAGGTAGAAGCGGTTGTCGCGGTCGTACCTCCCCTGGACGTACGAGGGATGGGCGCCCCACGGGTCAACCACCACCGCGTCCACGATGAGGCCCGGGATCACGGTCCGGTTGGGATCCGCGCGGACCACGGCCTCGTCCACCAGCTCCTCCACCACGACGATCACGCGATCGGCGGCGAAGGCGGCCTCCTTCTGGCAGCCCAGGAGCCCCCAGATCTGCGTGTTGCCGTGGAGGTCCGCGCGCTGGGCGTGGATCACGGTCACGTCCGGCCGGAGCGGCGGGACGGCGTAGACCACCTCGTCGCTGTACGGCGACTGGATGGGCCGGATCAGCGGGTTGGCCTTGGGGAGATCCGTCTCGAAGTACGAGCGCAGGGGCATGAACGGCAGGTTCGCCGCACCCGCGGTGTAGCGGGCCACCATGCCGAAGTGGCTGTACTCCTCCACCTCGAGCGGGCGGTCGCCCACGAGCCCGGCGGGCTCGATCCGGCGGCGGATGGCGTTGAGGCCGCCCACGCCAGGGTTGCCCAGCCACGAGAAGATCAGCTTGCGCGCAACGCCGCCCGCGATCATCTGGTCGTAGATGACGTCCGGGGTCATGCGCGCGAGCGTCAGGTCACGCTTGCGCTGGCGGATGATCTCGTGACCGGCGGAGAAGCCGATCAGGTGGGTGAACCCCTCGATGGCGACGGTGTCGCCGTCCCGGACGAGCTCCGAGACGGCGTCCCGCATCGAGGTGACCTTGCCGGCCATCCTCTGCTCGCCCTCCTTCAGCCGGCGCCGGTGGAGGCGGCGGCCAGGCCCTCGGCAACGTCCGCGGCCACCTCGGCCACGTCGTCGCGGCGATGCAGCGCCACGTGCTCCACGGACTCCGTGAAGATCCGGACGGCGGTCTCGGCCTCCTCCGCGCTCACCACGAGCGGCGGGGACATGCGGACGCAGTCATCGCCCGCCTCGAGGACCAGGAGCCCGCGATCGAAGGCCTGCATCTGCACGGCCTCCGCGGTCTCGCCGGAGTCGAACTGGATGCCGATCATCAGGCCCTTGCCGCGGACGTCCCGGACCATGCCCGGGAAGCGGTCCACGAGCGGACGGAGCCCGTCCATGATCTGCGGGCCGCGAGCGGCGGCGTTGGCCATCAGGCCGCCCTCGAGCAGCTTGATGGTGGCCATCAGCGCGGCGAGGCTGACCGGGTTGCCGCCGTACGTGGAGCCGTGAGCACCGGGACCCCAGCTCATCACCTTCGACTTGGCGATCATCGCGCCCACCGGCATGCCGGAGCCGATGCCCTTGGCCGTGAGCAGGATGTCCGGCTCCACGCCCCAGTGCTCGATGGCCCACATCCTCCCGGTGCGGCCGGCACCGGACTGGACCTCGTCCGCGATCAGCATGATCCCGTGCCTGTCGCACAGGGCGCGCAGCCGAGCGAGGAACCCGTCCTCCGGGACCACGTAGCCGCCCTCACCCTGGATGGGCTCCACGATGATCGCCGCAAACTCGTCCGCGGGCATGAGGCGCTTGAAGATGCGCTGCTCCATCTCGTCGATCCCCGCCATCCCGTAGGGGACGTGGTAGACGCCGGGCAGGAGCGGCCCGAAGTGGGCGTGGTACTTGGCCTTGGAGCCCGTGAGGCTCACGGCGCCCATCGTGCGGCCATGGAACGCGCCGAGGAAGGCGATGACGTTCTGGCGGCGCGTGTGGTAGCGGGCGAGCTTCAGGCCCGCCTCCACCGCCTCCGCGCCGGAGTTGCCGATGAAGACGCGCACCGGCTCCTTCATGGGGGCGATGCGGCCAAGCTCCGCGGCGGCCTGCGCGTAGATGGGCAGGTAGAAGTCGCTGGCGCTGAAGTGCTGGAGCTGCTC